>JAVRPX010000908.1:0-4450 GCA_032161985.1 Mycobacterium sp. | reverse complement strand
AGCTGGCCAACAACGCGATCACCACCGACACGGCGGTGTCGCAGGATCTTGGTGTCATCGGCCGCGACAACCAAAACCGGATCCGATGGGGCAACCTGCTGACGCTGCCGGTGGCCGAGGGCGGCCTCCTGTATGTGGAACCGGTCTATGCCTCGCCAGGAGCCAGCGATGCGGCGTCGTCATACCCGCGCCTGATCCGCGTCGCGATGATGTACAACGACAGGGTCGGATACGGTCCGACCGTCAGCGATGCACTGGACAAGTTGTTCGGTCCCGGAGCAGGAGCCACCGCGACCGGGCCGGCACCGGTCGCGGGTGACAACGGGCAACCTTCCGCCGTGCCGCCGCCAGCAGACGGCCAGCCTGCGGCCGCACCGCCGCCGAGCCAGGGCCAGGTGCCCGAGGTGCCAACGCCGATAGCGGTTCCGCCGGGTGGCGGCTCGGTGCAGTTGTCGGCGGCGAAAGCCGCGGCGCTGCAAGAGGTCCAGTCGGCGCTAAACAACGTGCGCCAAGCACAGCAGAGCGGCAACTTCGCCCAGTACGGCGAGGCGCTGCAGCGACTCGACGACGCGATGAACAAGTACACGACCGCCAAGTAGCTTCCGCGAGCGTGCGTGTCTGTCCGCAGACACGCCGCGAAGCCCGGGCATTTTGCGCACGCTCGCGAGCGGACTGCAGGCGATTTGGAAGTGAGGCGCTACCTTCGGTAACCTGGCGTTTACCCATCGCGGGGTGGAGCAGCTCGGTAGCTCGCTGGGCTCATAACCCAGAGGTCGCAGGTTCGAATCCTGTCCCCGCTACCAGCGGAAATGGCCCCAGAGGTGCGACCTCTGGGGCCATTTTCATGCCGCTTGTGAACGGATTTGTGAACATCGGTTTTTGCTGATCGCCCTGAGCGCTCCCGAATCTTCCTGGTAGTGCGTGCAGGATCGAGTTGTAGTCAACGAATCAAGGTTGCTACGAGCCTGGACAGACCGCAGTGGGCGGTGTTCGAGCGTTAGCGATGCCGCGGGGCCATGGGATGGGTATCAGGCTCCGCCAACCATCCGGAATCCAGCGGACCGACTGGTGCCCAACGTCTCACTACTAATGAATTGAGACGTAGTTCGCGGATCAGGTCGTTGCGATGCTTCACGCTCCAGTTACGGTGAAGAGCGGCCATTGGCCTTCGATCGCCTTGAGGCGCGTGTACCCGCGCTCGGCAAACGAAATACCTGAGCCAACGACGAGGTCTTGAACGGTCCGGGATACCAGGACTTCCCCTGGTTTGGCGTGTGCGGCGACGCTGGCGGCGATCTCCACAGAGGTGCCGTGGATCTCGTTTCCGACCAGATAGACCTCGCCCGTATGTATTCCGGCGCCTCGGTGTAGACCCTGTTTGGCACCCTGTGCACAGATGGCACGTGCACAGCGGATCGCTTGGCCCGGTGCATCGAAGGTGGCCGTCATGCGGCCGGCCCCACTCTTGCGAAGGTGCCCACCCCATTTGTCAAGCTCGTCGGCGGGCAAAAGGTGTTCCAGAGTCGGAGCACAGAGGATCGTCGTGAGGACCCGTGGGTGGTCGGTGGCAGTTGTGGCTGATGCGAGAAGGTCCTCGATCTCCGCGAACAGCGAATCGAGTTCTTCTCCTTCTGCGAATCGAAGGACGTGGTCGCCTGGTTGCTCGAAGTACCGAGCGCCAGGGATGTGGGACGCTAGGTATCTTCCGTAGAACGGCGGATTGATCCGATCTCCGGCACGTTGGATCACGAGGGTGGGCACCCTCACGGCTGGGAGCACTGCTCGAACGTCGATATGGCGGATCATGTCGAGCATCCGCAGTGCGGTGCTGGGGCTGACCGCCATGCGCTCAAACCGGGCCAGGGCTTGCCGAACTCGGAGGGACGTCGCCTGACTGGGTAGAAACCAGTCAATCGTGGCTCCCTCGCCAAAGCGGTGCAAGAAGATGTCACGCAATGCCTCATACGCCTGCTGGGCGCCCGGACCGCAGGGGTAGTCAGGAGCTGGAAACCAGCGGGCGAAGCCTGAGCCCAGGATGAGTGCACTCACCATCTCCGGATGGGTCGCAGCGAACAGGATACTCATGGGCGCGCCCTCGGAATATCCAACAACGACGGCGTTATCGCAGTCGACTGCAGCCATGACGGCTTGCAAGTCCTGCATGCGCTCTTCAAGAGGCGAGTCTCGCGGGGATGGGTCAGACAGGCCCGTGTCTCGTTTGTCGAAGAGGATCAATCGCCCGAGTCTCGCCAGCCTCTGGTAGAGAGCGACCTGGCCCGGATCCTCCCACGCCAACTCGAGGTGACTAAATACACCCGGCACGAAGAGGATGTCACGGGACCCCTCTCCCACCACCTGGTAGGCGATGTGGACGCCTTCGCTCGTGGCGTAGTGGGTCGCCGGAGGCACCACTAGGCCCGTCGACGGTTCCTGCTGTGCCAACCCGCCTGAGGGGCGGGCCCGCTCCGAGGCATAACCGACCAGCGTCCGACGATCGGATATGGGCAGCTTCCGGATCAGCGCGGCGACATGGCTCTCGACGGTGCGAACCGAGATGCAGAGCCGCTCGGCGATTTGGCGGTTAGACATGTGCCGTCCGACCAGCCCGAGCACCTCGGCCTCGCGACGAGAAAGCCCGTCCACCTCCCGGATTGTGCCGCACGAGTCAGGCGTCACGCAGCAAAGTTCCGTAATCAATCCGTAGTCGCTACGGATGACTCATGAGTCTGCGAACCCGACGATTGGACCATGACCACGGACAGCACCACTACCACTGCGGGCCGAGTGACCAGCACCGTCGACTCCGATGCAAGACCCGATCCGACTGCCGTCTATGCGCTCGGCAGCAGCACCGATGAGACCAGCCGTCTGCAACGTCAAGCAGATGAACTCCTCGCCGCTAACACGACCCTGATCGATCGCACGAAGCTGGCGCCGGGCGACGCGGCGATTGACCTCGGGTGCGGACCGCGGGGGGTTCTGGAACTACTTAGTGATCGAGTCGGCCCATCGGGTCGGGTCGTAGGCGTGGACGCGGATCCCAATCACGTGGCCAAGGCGAGGGAACTCATCGCAACCAAGCGGCTCACCAACATTGAGGTCCTTCTGGGCGACGCCTGCGAGACCAGCATCGCATCATCAGCATTTGATGTCGTTCACGCTCGCACACTTCTGATCACCCTTCCCGAACCCGCTCAAGTGGTCCAGGAGATGGTACGACTGACAAAGCCGGGCGGGTGGGTGCTCAGCTTCGAACCCGACTGCGAATCATCAGTGTGCTACCCAAGCCACGCCGCGTACGAGCGGCTCGTCGACATCCTCGCACCTGTCTTTTCGCGCCACGGCGCAGACTGGCGAATCGGACGACGGGTGGGCGAACTGTTTCGCTCAGCTGGTTTGGTGGACGTGGAGGTCGAATGTCGAGGAGACGCATATCGTCACGGACACAGCCGCCGAACAATCCGCGTCGATCTCATCCGCAGCATGCGGACCCAAGTCGTCGAACAGGGCCTAGCGACGGATACTGAACTTGACGAACTATTCGCGGCCTCTGTGGCACACCTTGAGAACCCAGACGTTGTCGTAATGCCCCACTTGTCCTTTCTGGTGTCGGGGCGCAAACCGACTTAACCGTCTCGAGCCGTCAGGGGATTCCCAATAGGTTGATTCCATATCGCGAGCATCGCCGACGGGTCTCGGACGAGCCGCATGACATCGAGAAGCCATAGCGAACGGCCGACAATCCCTAGACGCGCACGCGTCCGGCGCCGATGTTGTCACAACGTTGTCACAGGCGGTTGCGAATCGGGTGAGCTGACCGGACACGGCTTGAGACCGTTTGTGCTGGTCAAGTGGCGACCAAAGCCGTTGTCAAACAGCGTAATTCGAGCGATGGCCGGCTTAGGGGGTCAAGTGGTCGCACATTCAAATCCTGTCAGCCTGAGAGAGACAGGCCCCCGATTGGTATCAAGCGGTTGGCGCCGTACGCGCGGGTCCGGCGAGCGCCAGGAAACGCCCACAGACCGTCGACTGATCTGGCTGAACAGGCGAACCGCGCTGGAATGATTGGCCCGCGCGGCTTGTGAACGGATTTGTGAACGAAACACGGCGCAAGGGCCGAGATCGCGTGGAACGCGGCGTGATGGCTTGGACGGGCGATTGATCGTGACCTGCACGTTTGAGACCCGCCGGGCGAGGTGAAACTGGGACCGGCTAGCTCATAACCCAGAGGTCGCAGGTTCGAATCCTGTCCCCGCTACCAGCGGAAATGGCCCCAGAGGTGCGACCTCTGGGGCCATTTTCATGCCTGTCGGACACGCATTTGGACACGTTGCTAGGTATTTGAGTTAACTGTCCTGCGCCTTCGTTGCCGAATTCCAGCCTTTTGGCGAGCGTAATGGCGTTTCTCTCTCCGGCGGCGCTGCGGGCCATCGTTTGCCGAAGTGCTGAT
>JAVRPX010000907.1:0-2635 GCA_032161985.1 Mycobacterium sp. | reverse complement strand
TGCGAAACACCTCGATGGCCTCTTGGGGCTCTTCCGGGGCGATGAGGACGTCCTTGCCACCCCAACCGCTGCGGCTCTTCACGACCATCTCATCGAAGTGGTCGAGGACGTAGCGGTAGTCCTCCTTGACGGCCAAGGAGTAGGTCTCGACGTTCGGGATCACGGGCTCTTCGCCCACGTAGCGCCGGATCATCTCTGGGATGAAGGTGTAGACGCCCTTGTCGTCTGCTATCTCCGAGTTCTTGGGGAAGATGGCCTGCACCTTGCCTTCGAGGTGGGACTCGACGAGCCTGGGGAGGTCGTCGAAGATCCTGCCCTCCTCTATGCGCTCGTAAAGCACGTCTATCCGCTGCCCCGTCGCCCCATGAAGCAGGTACCCGTCTTTGTCGAGCTCGACCTCGTGCCGCTCGGCGAGGATGGCACCCGTCTCTTGGGCAAAAAGGTTGTGGTCGAGGTAGTACTGGTCCTCAAGACCGGTGGAGAGGATAGCGAGCGTGGGATCAAGTCTCGGAGAGGACGCCCGCAGCACGTCCCCAAGCCGCCCGAGCAGGCCATCCAAGGTGCGCACCGAAAGCGCCGCGTAAGCCTCGGGGAAGACCTTGGGCGTGAGCTTGCGCAGGCGGCTCATGGACATCGCGCCGACGGGCATCCGTACGTTGTCCTCGATGATGACGTACTTCCAGGCGCCGTTCTCTTCAAACGCGACGAGGTCTATGCCCATCTGGCGGGCGGGCACCTCCCCGAAGCGGACGGGAATGGAGGCGTCGTAGAGGGTACTCGATTCGATGACTTCTTTGGGGACGACCTCTTCTCTGCCCGCCTCCAGACGCCTCAGGAACTCGTTGATCGCAAGAGAGCGCTGAGTGAGGCCGCGCTCGATCATTTCCCACTCTCCCGCGGAGAGCAGACGCGGGAACCAATCGGTGGGGTGCGTTTTGTCCCCTTCGAGGATGCCGTAGCCGTGCTGCTCTTCGAGGCTTCTTTCGCAAGCCCGACCCGTACGTCTCTCCCACTGTTCAACGCCCATCTGCTCCAGCTCGTCTAGCACCGGCTCGTAAAGCTCACGCGGGGTCCCGTCCCGCGCGAAGACCTCGTTCGGCCCCGTTTGTTCGAGAATCTTCCTCACGAGAGTGACGTTACCAACTTGGTGTCAACGGCAGCTGAAATCTGATGCGATGAAGGAGCGGGGCCTCCGCTCCCGTGACGTCCCGAGGCACTCTCGGGGTGCTCACTTCCACGACGAAGGAGGCCCCTGTGAGCGGAGTCTATGCGGGTAAGCAGATTGTTGGGATGGATCTGCATCGGCGGAGGTCGGTGTTGGTGCGGATGACCGAGGCTGGCGAGCACTTGGAGACGGTGCGGGTCTCCAATGATCCGGAGTATCTGCGTGAGGTGATGTCGCGGGCCGGGGAAGCGCCGGAGGTGGTGTTGGAAGCGACGTATGGGTGGGTGCGACGTGAGGGTGCATGAGTGAAGTGGGAAACACCGTTTGGAGGTTCGGCTGATGTCGAAGGTGTAGTACCTGGGTCAGTGCGCGATGGCCTGTCTCCGCCTTGGCGTGCGTCGCGGGTAACTGCGGGGTGCGAAGCCCGGGGTATAAGCCGAAGCGGCTCTCGTTCCATCCGGGGGCGGCAGGCGAGGAGAAGACCGACGGGAAGACGGTGACGTCTCCCGGCCTTGGGGCGGCAACCTGGTTGTCCTGGGGTGATGGGCGAACGCGAGTGAACCCCTGATGACGCCTCGTGAAGGTCAGCTCCGCCGATGGGATGTGGCAGCGGGGTGGTAGGGACTGGCCGCTGTGACGCGGCGGGTGCCGGCCGGAATTCAACCGCTGGCCGGGAGCGCACCACCGTCCCCGGGGTTAAGGGGGCGCCCTGCTCGGTCGGGTCTTGCTCATGCGCAACACGACAATCCCGTTGGGGTCCGGACACCGTAGGCGATTCGGTAGGCCGACCGTGAGGAAGGTTGAACTCCCCAGCGGGCGCAGGATGATCCAAGAAGCGAATGCCGACGGCCGAAAGGCAGCAGGAAACCGGGAACCGTAGTGCTGGCGCCTCCGCCGGAGAGGTTTCCGCATAACTGGTCGGATACGGGCGGTTGCCCGGCCCGAAAGGGAGCTGACGTGGGTCAGGTGGGCCTGTGAAGATCAGATGAACGGAGACGCCGGAACCGATGGGCAAGTTAGGCACCGTCGCGCTGGACGTGGTGGTGAACGGACCTAAGGGCGATGTTCTGGACTGGGACGCCGTGGATTGGCGTCAGGTCGAGGACGACGTACGGCGGCTGCGGCAACGGATCTTCGCGGCGAGTAAGGCTGGGGACCTGGCAAAGGTCCGTAATCTGCAGAAGTTGATGCTCCGGTGCCGCGCGAACGCTCTGCTGAGCGTGCGGCGGGTGACGGAGGTCAATGCTGGCCGCAAGACGGCCGGGGTCGACGGGCGCATCGTGCTCCCAGCTGAGGATAAGGCCGACATGGCCGCCTGGTTGCGACACGGTTCCCGCGGTTGGCGTCCCCGACCAGTCAAACGGGTGTTCATTCCGAAGGCAAACGGGAACAGCGCGGACTCGGTATTCCTGTCATCGCCGATCGGGCGCTTCAAGCCCTGACCGTCGGTGCATTGGAACCTAAGTGGGA
>JAVRPX010000906.1:0-2556 GCA_032161985.1 Mycobacterium sp. | reverse complement strand
GGCACACCGGCGGCCTGCAGGTCGGCCACCAGCTCGGCGCGGGTTCGGCTGCGGGTGACCGATGCCACCTCGTCGTCGACCGCATCGATATTGGTCACCCTGTCCCTGGCGGTGCCGAATCTCGGGTCGTCCATCAGCTCATGGCGGCCCAGTGCGGTTGCCACACCGCGCCAGTGCCGCTCGGAGATGCAGATGATCGCCAGCCAGCCGTCGCTGGCCGGGTAGATGTTGTACGGCGCGACCGCCATGCCGGAGTGCCGGTTCCCGGTGCGCTCGGGCAGCTGTCGCTCGGGATCGTTGTGTAGGCCACCCAAACTGGAGGCCAGCATCGGGTAGATCGTGTCGTGCATCGACACCTCGACGATCTGCCCCAGCCCGGTGCGCTCGCGCTGGAACAGGGCCGCGCTGATCGCCCCGAACAGGTGGATGCCACCGGAGAAGTCCACGAACGCGGCGCCGGCCTTCGTCGGTGGCCCGTCGGGCTCTCCGGTGCTCGCGGCGCTTCCGGACATCGCCTGCACGGTGATGTCCATCGCCGACATGTGGGCGTACGGGCCCGTGGAACCGTAACCCTTTCCGGAGGCAACGATCAGACGCGGGTTGCGCTCGAGGAGTCGCTGCGCGCTGAGCTGAAGGCGCTCCATGGTGCCCGGTGCGAAGTTCTCGATCAGCACGTCGGCCGTCTCGACCAGGTCGAGCAGCGCCTGGCGACCGGCATCGGTCTTGAGGTCGAGTACGACGCTGCGTTTGTTGGAGTTGAGCATCACGAACTCGTGGGACTCGACCGGCTGGTGGGCGCGGAAGCGCAAGGGCTCACCGCGTGGTGGTTCGATTTTGATGACGTCGGCGCCCAGCTGTGCGAGCAGCAGCCCGCAGTACGGACCGTTGTAGATCTGGCCGAGTTCGAGGACCCGGACACCGTCAAAGGCCTGTCGCATGATCACTCTTCTCCGATCAGGACTTGACCACACCGGCGGCGCCGCCGTGGATGTAGCCCACCGGCCCGGTGCCCTGTGCCGCCGACACGGTCTCGGTCACGTACTGAATGGAGGTCGCGTCGTTGATGTGGTCGAGCGTGCCGTCCTGGTTGAAGCCGATTTGCGCGCCTTCCATCCACAGCAGCACGACGGTGTCTTCGGTGTTGTCCTCGGGGCAGTAGAAGGTGTGCACCGAGCCGCCGGGCTCATACAGGTAGTCGCCCGCGGTTTGCGGCTGGTCGGGGTACTCGGCATACCTCCAGCAGCCCGAGAACGTGTACACCTCCGCCGTACCGGTGTGGTAGTGGATGGGCAGGAGGCAACCAGGCGCCATGGTGGCCATGAGGACCACCTGTCCCTTTTCGGGGTCGAGGCGCAGCGGTTTGATGTGGATGCCGGGGCCCATCGCATCCTTGAGCAGCGGGATCTGGTCGATGTTGACGGTCAGCAGGTCGTCCTGCGGTAAAGCCACCAACGGCAGCGGGACGCCGCTGTTGGTGCGGAACATGCCTGGAGAGACGGGTGCGGACATGATGCGGACCTTTCATATACGTATTTACAGATATTGATCCGCATATGCGGATCACATTCATGAATGTACTGTGACCGTCGCCTCGTGGCAAGTCCTGTTTGAATTCGTCTGTAGGGCAGCGTCAGCGCCCATTGCACGGTCGACCGAGTGATCCAGATCCTTGAGGTCGTGTTCTTGAGCCCGAATCACACAATCTGGAGTCGGCACGTGAACCCCGCGTGGCCACCGAATTTCGAACCCACGTCTGGACTCGGCGAGGCGCCTTGCCACCGGTGACGCCTGCGCGGCGTTCGGCATCGACGCCGGCATGCTGCCTCACCACGAGAACTGGCGTGAGTTCCCCATGGCGATGATGCCTGTCCGGTTCACGTCGCTGCGCGCACTAAGAGCGCCACCAGCGTCGCCGCCCGAGCTGCTCGATCTCGACGACGTAGCCTGCTCAAACCTGACGACGGCGACCATCGCGCTACCTGACCGATCCCGACAACAAGGACCGTGGGGTGATGAATGGCCGGGCCGCGTCTCAGCGCCCATCGAAGTGAATTTCGACGGGGCGCGACGACGAATCACGTCACGGCGGCGCGGAGGCGGATGATCGGGATGGTGCGATGGCACCGCGCGGAGCGCCGCCGGTAGTCGGGCCAGAGTGGGTAGATCCGGTCGGCCACGCCCCAGAGGCCCTTTCGCTCGGCGGGGTCGCTGACCGCGTTCGCGGTCATCACCGGGCCGCCGCCGTTCGTTGCGATCTGCACGCGGGGGTTTGCGGTGAGGTTGTAGTACCAGGCGGGGTTCTTGTCAGCACCGTAGTTGGAGGCGATCACGATCACGTCTGGTCCGTCGTGAAAGTAGAAGACCGGGTTCGTGCGCGGTTGACCGGTTTGGCCCCGATGGTGGTGAGCAGCGCTTAGGACAGCATCAGCCCCATGGCCAGCCGGCCCCCGGTGGCTCGCAGCAGCCACGGGTCGACCTTCGGCGCGATGTTCTTCGCGAGCCACCGGCCGACGCCGGTCCGCAGGAAGGCGGCGTAGGCGCGGACCGGGCGGCTGA
>JAVRPX010000905.1:0-2534 GCA_032161985.1 Mycobacterium sp. | reverse complement strand
AAAGCTTCCACGTCGAATGCTGAGCACCTGCTTAGCATCGCTGACGTGGCCCGGTCAAGGCGCGTGCCGTTAGTGGCTCACGAGTCGAGAGCTTTGGTGAGCAGTGCGGTGAGCCGCTGTTGCTCGTCCGTGCTCAACCGAGCGGTCAATGGCCCGATCCGGTCACCGATGGCCGCGGTAATCTGCGGGACCAAACGCCGAGCGGACTCGGTCAGGGTGACCCGCACCGAGCGGCCGTCGTGCGGGTCAGCGGTTCTGGTGACCAGGCCGCGCTGGGTCGCCCGGTCGATCAGGCCGCTGATCGTCGAGCGCTCCAGGCCGGTGAAGGTCGCCAGATCGGCCATGGTGGGTTCGCGGTCCCGCAGGATGCCCAGCACCCGCAGTTGAGTGAGCGACAAGTCATGCTCGGCCGCGACTTCGGTGAGGACGGCCATCAGCGTAAAAACATCTGCGCCAACGCATCTCGCAGCTCTTCGAGATGGTCGTCGGGCCGGATGCGATCGGGCGTCATCGGCACGACGATATGAAATAGATGGTATTGGGAACTAGATACAGCCAACCGCGTGGGCGCAGGACACTCCGGGCTGCGTCGAGTGCGGTAGTTCTTTGCTCCAGACGCTCGAAAAAAGCTTTTTCCCAGGTTTCGCTGTTGTACACGTGTTTGCCGCCCTGGGCTCGCACAATGACGGCATCATCAACGCCGAGAAAATGAAGGAAGTGCATCGAATGCCCCCAACTCGCTGGCTGGCTAGGCTTACCATCCCGATGATCGCCGGCGCTGCCCTGGTTGCCAGCGCTGCGATTGCGACTGCTGATCCCAGGGATGACGGATACCTCGATCAACTGCGTGGCGCCGGGCTGACTTGGCCGCCGGGCCACGAGGAGGCACTCATCGGGACGGCCTACCTCATCTGTGACGATCTCGGGTGGGGTTGGACGCCGCAGCAGATTGCCAACAGCGTCCACGCCAACCTGGACCCGGACAACATCCACATACACGACGTCGGATCCATGGTGAACATCGCGCGCGCGGTCTATTGCCCCAACCAGCGGTGCTGGGCCCCTCACTGCTGAGTCTTGCTCGAATCTGTTGCGGAGGAACGCAACTAGATAAAGCAACCGCGTGGACGCAGACACTCATCGAGTGCCCGCGTCCACGCGGAACGGAAGTCGACTTACAGTCGCCGAGCGTGAAATTCGTCCGGCGTCTTTGATCGCTTCGCCGTAGCGAAAGGCGCATTGCCTCTCCGAGGTATTCAACTGCTCGCATCCGGGCGGACATCTCAGCGTTGACGCCTCTCGCGCTCGCGTTGGCTCGCCGTTTCACCGGGTCGAGTCATAGCCAGCAGCGCATGTTGTGCGCCTCTTCTCGCGGTGACACGCCCGGAGCGGCCGATACGAATGTCCGGGCCGTCTCTATCGTGCCGCGACTGCAATCCCGCATTTGCGCCGTGGATGTGCTGGTGAAGAGGCATTTCGTTGTCGCGAACCAGCACGCATAACGGACAGGAAGACCCCAACCGTCACACAGGCACCCTTAAGTTCAGATGTCCATGATATGAATCATGGGTGTTGTTAAGATGAACGCTAAGTGAACAGAGGCCTCTCGTGATCGGAAAACTCCTTGTCGGTGTAGCTGGAGCCGTCATATCCATAGGCCTGGCCGCGCCGGCTGGCGCCGACCCGGTCACGACGGCCGGCGCCAACCAGCCGCCGCAACCTGGCACACCTCAGGACTTTCTGGCCGCCGCACGGGCGGCGGGCATCACCGGAACGGATCCAGCGATGCTGGGCGATGGCTACAACGCGTGCTGGCAACTGTGGAATCAACACGCCCCGGGTACTCAGGTGGCCGCGGGCCTGGTGCGCGACTATCACCTGACCACCGCCCAAGCGGGTGGTTTCGTGCTGGCCGCCTACCACGACCTGTGCCCGGTGCCCGGCGCGTATGACTATTGGGCTTATAGCACCAGCTGAAATCAGTTGGCCTGCAACAACAACGGTGGACCGCCATGAACGCGGACGAATTAACCCGCACGACGGTCGGCAAGGTTATCGCCGACCGCCGCGCGGACGTCGCTGCGGCCCAGTTGCGGTCCGAAAGTAGCGCTAGACAGCTACGCCGCAATTCAAAAGGGCCAAGCGGATCACACGTCGTAGTAGAGCGCGAATTCGTAAGGGTGCGGCCGGATCTGAACCGGCAGGATCTCGTTGTCGCGCTTGAAGTTGATCCACGTCTCGATCAGGTCAGGCGTGAAAACGCCTCCCTCAGTGAGGTATTCGTGGTCCTCTTCCAAGCGGTCGATCACCGCTGACAGCTGGGTCGGGGCCTGCGGGATGTTCGCAGCCTCTTCCGGCGGCAGCTCGTAGAGGTCCTTGTCGACCGGCGTCTGCGGCTCGATCTTCTTCTTGATGCCGTCCAGGCCGGCCATCAACATGGCCGCGAACGCCAGGTACGGGTTGCCCGACGAGTCGGGGCAACGGAACTCCAACCGCTTGGCCTTCGGGTTGGTGCCGGTGATCGGGATACGCAC
>JAVRPX010000904.1:0-5700 GCA_032161985.1 Mycobacterium sp. | reverse complement strand
GCCCAACGCACGAATCACTGGTGAAGGCCGCGGCAGAGGAGGACCGGCAGGAATGACGACGCTGGCAGTCATCAGCGGTGGGTTGCGCGAACCGTCCTCGACACGCCTTCTGGCCGGCCGGATCGACACCGCGGTGCACAAGGCTCTGGCCGCGATCGACATGTCGGCCACCTCGACGATGATCGAGCTGCGGCCGCTGGGTCGAGCGATCACGGACGCCATGCTGACGGGTGTTGTCGCACCGGAGTTGGAGGAAGCGTTCGACGCGGTTGCCAGTGCCGACGGCTTGATCGCCGTGACGCCGGCGTTCAACGCCTCGTTCAGCGGGCTGTTCAAGTCGTTCTTCGACGTGCTACCCGAACAGACGCTATGGGACATGCCGGTCTTGATCGCGGCGACCGGCGGCACGGAACGCCATTCGCTGGTGCTGGATCATGCGCTGCGGCCGATGTTTTCGTACTTGCACGCGATCGTCGCGCCGGCCGGCGTGTACGCCGCCACCGACGACTTCGGCGCGGCCCAAAGAGGGTCCGGAGCGCTCAGCGAGCGAATCGACGCCGCAGCCCGCGACTTCGCCCGCCTGCTGAGTTCGTGCGGTGCTCGTACCCGCCGCGCCGCCTTCGCGGACGAGCTGACCGAAATGCAACGCCTACTCGGCGCCGCCTCCCAGCGCAAACACACCGCAACCATTGAGGACTGACCCGTTGAGTCGCTGCCCAGGCGTCGTAGCAATTGTCGTGCACTACGCGGGTGTGCGCGCTCACCTCAAATCGACCGCCGCACAGTTGCTTCGTTGGGTAGCTTCATCATTGACGGACTGCCGGGGCAGTGGGCACGCCCCTTCCCGTTGATAGTGCACGTGAGCGTAGGTGCCGTGACGTCGCGCGCGGCCATTGAAAATAGTCGCCCGCAGCTGTCTGATACGCAGGAGTTGACGTGGCGAACCCGCGCACCAATTACTCCTTCCGCCCGCCTTGTCAATCTCGACGACCAGGCGAGGTGGCAACAGTGGCTGGTAGCCGTAAGCGTCGGGCTGGGCGTCGGTGCGTCGGTGCTTGCGGCAATGATGTTGGAAGTCGCTACTAAAAGAGTCCAGTCAGAGAAAGAGTCCTCGAGGACCGTCGTGTTCGACACCCTCGCGCGACCTGGACCGGACGATACTGGTCGTGCTCCGCGTTCCGAAACCTCTGTCGACAGCCCCCTCGGCGAGCAGCGAGGAGCCGAGACCGACGCCATCGCTAAACGTGCTCACGCTATCGGAACGGCACTTGCTGTGCTGGCGGCATTCATCATTGGCCGAGCGACGAAGCGCTAATTGAACCAGTTGATCGTTTTCACAATGCTTTCCGATGATCCGGCGGTCCTTCGGCGACGATGCTGGCCGCGCAGCCGCCGTCGTCAGTGTCTCACCGCCGCTTCAGATTTGAATTCCGTTGGAAGTCATCCGTGAGAACTTGAAGTCCAGCGTGAGAATCTATCAGGTGGTGTCGATTCTCAATCCGGTTGTCATATCACGGCTCGCTGACATGGAACGACAACAGGTGTCTCACTTCGTGTCATCTGGGTTGTGTCTCCAAATCGTGTCATTTTTCGATCGGCGCTGCGCTCGGCGCCGCCGTGGTTCTCATGGCGATCGTGCCACGACGCGGTCGTCCAGCAGCTTCACCACGGCCACCCGGTCATCATTTCCACTGGTGCGACGAGCGTGGCGAGTGCGATCCTTCTTGCTGCGGCGGTGTTCATGACATTCCTTGACCTCCCGTGGTGGCGCCCGATCGAGCAGTTGGAAGCGCTGGGTGGCGAACAACAGCGCTACCGGGTCGAACCGTGACGCTCAGGGCCGTGCCGAGCAACGCCAGCGCGGCAACCGCTGCCAGGGCAACGTGGACGGGGAATGCGGACAGTCCGCCGATCAAAGCCGGACCGATCGATCCGCCTCCAAACAACAAGAAGCTGAATAAGCCTTGAGCGATGGCTTGCTGTCCGTCGGGCACCAGCCGTGGTATCAATTCCACGAGGACGATCTGCGCTCCCGCGAAGCCCACGGTGCCCAATGCCACGCCCACGATGATCGCCGCCGTGGATTGGGGCGACACCGCGATCACCACAGCGCCGGTAGCGCTGAACATCCCCAGGAAGGCACTCGTCCGCCATGCGGGAATGCGGTCTGACAACTCTGCGAGGATCCGGCCAGTGAGCACTGCGGCCGCTGCGGCCGGCATCAGCGCGACGCCAACCGCCAAAGCGCTTAGATGCGGACCACCTTCGAGTAGGTGTGGCGCGGCGGTCAGTACGCCGTAATAGCCCGCACCCAAACTCAGGCCGATGATGCCGGCGGGAACAAACCCACGCGTGGCGATCACGCTTCTCGGCACGAAGCCCTCGGGCCTGCGGTGTATGCGAAGGACCAATGCCGCGATGCTCAGCAGTGCGATAGTGAGAAGCAGGGCGATCCACATCGGCGACATGTGGGTGGGAGCCTGTAACAGGGTTATCAGGCTTGCGCCCATCGCGGATAACAAGGCAGCCCCGAGGACATCGATGCCAACGTGGGCCTCGTGCGCAGACGGCGCGCGCCGCGCTGCAGGCAGCAGCGGCGCGAGCACCAGCGCTGGTACGGCGAGCGTCCATCGCCAACCAGCGAACTCGGTGAGAACGCCACCCACCAACGTTCCCATACCTGAGGTCGTAGCCACGCACGCGGCGACGATGGATAGCGCGGTGGTCCGGTCGGCGCCGGTGAAGACGTGGTCGACATAGCGGTAGACACTGATTACCGTGCCGCCGGCTCCTAGGCCGCCGATCAACCGACCGATGACGATGACGAGTAGGGACGGCCCGAGTGCGGCCAAGACCGAGCCGAAGGTGAGCATCGCCGCTGCGGCGATCAGCGTCGCACGTACGCCGTTGCGCTGGGCTGCGCGGCCCATCAACGGCATCGAGACGGCGGCTCCCAGTGCCCACGCTGCGATGACCCAGGCGGTCGACCCGAAAGAAGCGTGCAGGGCGGAGGCGATGGTGGGTAGCGCGACTGATGGCGCGCCGATCGCCACGGAGGCAGGCGCGGTCACCAGCCCCAGGAGGATGCCGGTTCGCCGTACTGCATGTCGAGGAGGCGCCTCAACGGCGGCGAATGGCCTCATGATGGTGCCTCGCAAGAGGCGCTGAGGAGTGTCTGGACCGCGACACGGGTGGCGTCGAGGATGTTGTCTTTGCGGGAGCTAGTCAACACCGTGTCGGCACCGTGGTAGAGGGTCTGCAGCTGCGCGGCGAGCATGTCGGGATCGTCAGCGCCGGCGGCGTGTGCCAGATCCTCGAACAGTTGGAAGATCGCGCCCCGGTAAGAAGCGAGCGCGTCGTGAACGCTCGATCCGACCGACGGTTCGGCGGTGGCTCTGGCGAATGGGCAGCCCCGGAACGTGTCGAGGCGCAGCCATCGCGCTTGTACGTCGAATATCGCCAGGATCGCGTCTCGCGGATCGTCACAGTCGGCTACTGCGCGCCGCATTTCCGCGATGTTGCGTTCGTGTCGGACAGCCAAGTAGCTCGCGATCAGGTTTTCCTTGCTGCCGAAGAGTCTGTAGAGGGACGCCTTGGCCACCCCGGCGTGGTCGATGACCCGGTCGATGCCGACCGAATGCACGCCCTCGTTGTAGAACAGTTCGTCGGCGGCGGCCAGGAGTCGTTGTCGGGCCGAGGCTTCTTCGCCACTCGGAGTCTCTGTGGAAGTGCTCATGCGGACCACCGAGCCTCGGGCAGGTGGGTGAAGAAGCGCCTTATCTCATCGGCTGCGCGATCGGGATCTTCGTGGTGCGGGAAGTGCCCAGCATCGGGGAAGGTCGCGAAGTCCAGGTCGGAGAAGAACTCGCCCAGGCGGTCGGTCCACGCTATGTCGAGTGCCGAGTCGTGTTCAGTCCATCGCACCGCGGTGGGTAATTCGATGGGAGATGGCGATTGCGCGTGTGCGGCGTATTCGCGCGCCCGCTGGTCCACGATGGCTCGGTAGTGTGCGAAACCGCCCTCGAGGTTGCCCGGCTTCTCCATGTTGGCGACGAACGCGTCGATGGTCTGCGCGTCGAAGGCATCACGGCGGTAAGTCCAGCTCCGCAACCAGTGAGTGACGTACAAGCGCACACCATCCGGGGACGACTTCAACAGCGCCGGCGCGATGTCGCTCTGATTGAAATAGGTATGCCAGACGTGCGGCAGGTGCACGGGCGTGTTGAAACGGTCACCCACGCCCGGGTAGAGGAAGTTGAAGAAGAACAGACCCGAGATGAGCTCGGGCGCGCGACGAGCCAACACCTGCGCCACAGTCGCCCCGACATCGTGGGACACCACACCGATCGGGTTGATATCCAACGCCTCGATTAATTCGGCGAGGTCGGCAGCTTGATCTTCGGGGCCGAACGGCCCGTCGGGTTTGTCACTGTCACCGAACCCACGCAGATCGGGAGCGAACACTTCGAATTCGTCTTTGAGCCGTTGCATGACCGGCTCCCAGGTGAACCAAAACTCTGGCCAACCATGCAACAGGAGCAGCGGCCGCCCCTGTCCCGCGCGCGCTAGGTGCAAGCGTGCGCCGTTGACGTCAACGAAGCCTTCGGTTACGCCACTCGCGACCTTCTCGACCGTTTGCAACGGACTCTCCAATCTAAGAGACAGACCTGTCTGTCTCAGGGTACGCACCTTAGCTGTATTTGCAATACCGTTTTTCCGAGATGCGAGGTCGCCACCGCAGCAGCCAGCCTCGATCTGATCGACCGGAGCAGCCTGGCGAGGCACCGGCCGCGGGAGTTCGCAACGCTTTGAACTTTCTGGTTGTTGATCCCAGAATTGGTCTTTCTCCGCCTCGACGGCCACCGAGCTGGCGCCAAGGTGGGCAGCCCGATCATCGCGTTAGGTTAGGCATCCGCACAGGCCATATAAACCAGAAGAAACTTCGATTGCCGCTTCCTGCGCCGCGTGTCGTAACCGCTCTGCCAGATCACGCCAACGCGCTTGACCGGCCCAGCGGTCGCATGCACTGTCGCAAAAGCCTCAGACAGCGCAGTCTGCAGAGCTCCGCTGTCGAAGAAGCACACGAACCACCGGCGGGGCCACGACCGTGCTCGCGTACTCGGCTACAGTCGCTTGCGGCATCGAAGACTTGCCGGTTCCGGTGTCACCCGTGACGAGGACGACTGGCCCGGTGCGAGTGACACCTTGCACACCTCGGCGCGCATACCGCTTAGCCTCGAACCGATCCGACATCGTTCTGAGCGCATCGTCAAGGTGGTCTCGGCGTTTCCCGAATCCACAAGTCGTGAATAAGCAGCAGAAGCGACCAGTCTCATCCTCGTGTCATATGCGACATTGGGATGACATACGGATTGGGAATGCGACATTTTAAATGGGAATCGACAACAACAACAAGCTTCACCCTGTGTAGGTTCTCGATTCTTGTGACATTCGATCACCATCTGACCTGCATTGATGTCGGCTTTCTCATTTCGATGTCATCAATGTTTTTCTCAATTTGGTGTCATTTCCGCAGGGATCCCTTGCTTGGCGGATCCGGCACAGCGGGGAGATCGCGGATACCACACCGGCCGATAATGGCATTTCGTCAGGTGACGCTGGCGCTTCGGTCTTGTCGGCTGAGTGTTGAGCGGAGGAACCGGAGTGTCCAGGCGGATGGTTCGGGACTCCATGAATTTG
>JAVRPX010000903.1:0-4311 GCA_032161985.1 Mycobacterium sp. | reverse complement strand
CGATCGCGATACAGGACCGCGCCTATGCGTTCCTGCCTCCCACCTCCGCGCCCGGCGGCTTCGATGTCAGTGCGTTGCGCACCAACGAAATCGAACCCAAACTGCGACAGAGCGACTGGGCAGGGGCCGCGATCGCCGCCGCCGAGGGACTCAACTCGACGACGTCGTCGACGGGGACTGGCGCGGAGATCTCGTGGTTCGGCTTCCTCGTGGCGTTCGCAGTACTCGCTCTGGCGATCCTGTTGCTGTGGCTGTGGACTCGGCGCCGTCGTCGCAAGCGGCGCGAGGCGGAGCTCGCGGCGGCGCGCCGGGTGGATCCGGCCGACCCGAACGCGTTGGCCTCCGTATCAATCGACGCCCTCGACGACCTGTCCAAGACGATCGTCGTCGACGTCGACAACGCCGTCCGCACCAGCGACAACGAATTGGGTTTGGCAGTCGAGGAATTCGGCCCTGAGCAGACCGAGCCGTTCACCCGTGCGGTCGCCAATGCCAAAACCACGTTGGCGCAGGCGTTCAACGTGCGGCAGATCCTCGACGACGCCGTGCCCGAAACCCCCCAGCAGCGGCGCGACCTGCTGACCCGCGTTGTCGTCGCCGCGGCGAAGGCCGACCGTGAGCTCGACGCCCAAAAGGAAGCGTTCGAACAGCTGCGTGACCTGGTGATCAATGCCCCAACCCGGTTGGACGCGCTGACCCAGCAGATGGTCGATGTGACCGCGCGGATGGCGCCGTCGGAGCAGGCGCTTGCGGAGCTGCACAAGCAGTTCTCCGACTCCGCGCTCGCGTCGGTCGCAGGCAATATCGAAATGGCCAAGCAACGCTTGGCTTTCGCCGACCAGAACATCACCAACGGGCGCACTCTGGTGTCCCGGCCGGCCGGACGCCAGGCCGGTTTGGTCGACTCGATCCGCGCGGCGGAATCGTCGCTGGGCCAGGCCCGCTCGTTGTTGGACGCGATCGACAGCGCGGGCACCGACATCAACCGAGCGATCGCCACCCTCCCTGCGGCGATCGCGGACATCCAGCAGGGCATCAACCAAGCGGGAACGCTACTGGCACAGGGCAATACGCCGCACAGCACCGAGCTTGGTGCGGCCCGCGATGCCGCGGTCAAGGCCGTGGCCGACGCTCAAAGCACCGGCGCCACAGATCCTTTGGGCGCCTTCACCAAGCTGACCCAGGCGGACGCGGAGTTGGACCGGCTGCTGGCCAGCATCGCCGAGGAACGCGAGGCCACCGAGCGGCTCAGCCGCACATACGACCAGGCCTTGATCACCGCGCAATCACGGGTCAGGGGGGTGTCCGACTACATCGACACGCGGCGCGGCACCATCGGTCCGGAGGCTCGCACCCGGCTCGCCGAGGCGGTCCGCCAACTTCAGGCCGCCCAGGACAAGCGGTCCGTCAATCTGAACGAGGCGATCGCCCACGCCAACGGCGCCTCAATGTTGGCGGCGCAGGCGCAGGCGATGGCCAACGAAGACGTCCAGGCGGCGCAACGCTCCTACGCCGGGCGGTACGGCAGCACCAGCGGATCCAACATGGGTGCCGTCATCGGCGGCATCGTCATCGGCAACATTCTGTCCGGAGCGCTGCGCGGCGGCCTGGGCGGCAGCATGGGCGGCGGGTGGAGCTCGACGTCCTTCGGCGGCTCGGGATCGTCGGGCGGTTGGAGCGGTGGCGGCGGCGGACGTTTCTGACTCTTACGATAATTTGCCATCGAAAATTTTGATTGCGCAACTACTTTCCATCCGCAACGAAATAACGAGGCAGACAGCTTCGCATCGCGCCATTCTGTGTTTCACCTGCGATAACTCTAAGTTTGCCGAAACGGCAGATCTGGGATCGGAAGTGGTGGACACTCCATAGCACCGGACTGTGAGGTCAGTCATATTTCTATGGGGGGCAGGTGTCCCGATGACAGACGAAGAATCGCCGACTGAATCTCAGCCGACAGAATCCGAGCCGACGCAAGCCGCACCGATATCCGGTCAGCCGTCAGAAGCCATGACGGAAGCTCTCCCGCCAGGAAGGCCGTGGTGGCGTCGTCCTGGCGTGGTGGGGCTGATCGCCGGTGGAGTCGCGTTGATCACCGCCATCGCGTTGGTGGTGGTCCTCGTGGTACTCCCCGACGGTTCACAGCAGGCCGAGGAGCAGGTCTTCCTTACACCACTGAACGATCCCGGGGCCGATCCATTCACCGATGCCTCGATGGCGACACCACTGGACCCGACGATGACGAGCCCCGGCCCCGACCCGGCTGGCGCACCGCCAGCAGATCCGAACGCGACGCGCACCGTGTACGGCGATACCGACGGCCTCTTCGGCGGCACCCGCAATGAGTCAACGTGCGACGGACAGGGTTTGATCAACTACCTTCAGCAGCAACCCGCCAAGGCCGCGGCGTGGGCCAGCGTGCCAAAGATCAGCGTCGACCAAATCCCCGCCTATATCCAAGGACTCACTCCCGTCCGGCTGCGCGCCGACACCCGAGTCCTTGACCACGGCTACGTGAACGGACAGGCATACAGCCGCCAGGCGGTGCTGCAGGCGCTGACGGCAGTGATGGTGGACAAGTACGGGATGCCGCGCGTCCGCTGCATGAGCGGCAGCCCGCTGCTGGACATTCCTGAGGTGCAGCAGATGCAGCAGCAGCAAGCGCAACCCGGTCAGCAGGCCCAGCCGGCGCCGCGAGCTGTCGCACGCCGGCCGGTGTTCATCGGCACCCAATGGCCTGGGTTCAACCCGCGGGTCATTGTCGTCATCCTTCGGCCGCTGCAGAACCGGATCATCGACTTCATCATTCTGCTCGACCTGCGTCGGTTGCCGGTAATCGTCTTGTTCGGGCGGCGGATCGGAATCCGGCTGGGTATCGCTGGAGTCGACCTCCGCGTCTTTGACGTCGACCTTGTGGTGGTTCGACCACCACGAGCCGTGGTGGCGCCGCCACCGGGACAGGCTCCTCCGCCCCTGCCGATACAAGCCGCGCCACTGCCGCCGCCAGTGCAGGCGCCACCGGTGCAGCCTCCGATGCAGGCTCAGCCGCCGGTGCAGGGGCCACCGCAGGGACAGCCGCCGGTGGTGGGAGTGCCGCCAGTGGTGGCGCAGCCGCCTGTAGTGCCGGCGCCGCCGCTCGCTCCTCCGCTACCCCCGATCGACACCGGCTTCACTCCACTGGACCCCGGGGTGCTGTTCCCGCCGGCAATGCCGCCGGTGATCATGGCGCCGTCGCATCCACAACCTGGCGTCCTCATGCCGGTGAGTCCGCCGGTCATGGGCGGAGGCACACATCCGCAGCCCGCCCTCGTCCCGGAGCCGGCAAGTCCGCCGCTGATACAAGAACCGGCAAGCCCGCCGATAGTGCAGAATCCTTCAGGCGGTATGCCCGGCGGACACCCAGGCGGCGCGGTCCCCGAGGAACCCGGCGTTATCGTGCCGAAGATCGACGGGTCGAACACCAACCCGTTGTATCCACAACTTCCGCAACCGCCGGGCTCTAGCCCCGGCAGTGGTTCGGGTTCGGGCAGTGGATCCGGCTCAGGCTCGGGGTCCGGCTCCACGCCGTACACGCCACCGGACTACGGCAGCCTGCCTGGTGCGGGCTCCGGCGGGGGCAATCCCGGCGGGAATCTGCAGTGCGATCCGGTGCTGAATCCCTGCTAGTGTCCTGAGTCATTAATTCGGGTGCAGTAGTTGCCGATGCTGGCCAGGATTTGGTCGGCGGTTTTGGTCCAGACGTAGGGTCGCGGGTTGTCGTTCCAGGGGTCGATCCAGTTGCGGATGTCGGTGTTGAGTTGGCGCACTGAGGTGTGCGTTCCTCGGCGCAGCTTCTTGATGGTCAGCTCGGAGAACCAGCGTTCGACCAGGTTCAACCAGGACGAGCTGGTCGGGGTGAAGTGCATGACGAACCGCGGATGTGCTGTGAGCCAGCGTTTTACCGCCGGCGTCTTGTGCGTGGAGGCGTTGTCCAAGACGAGGTGCACGTAGAGATCGGCGGGCACTTCGGCGTCGATCTTGCGCAGGAACGCCAGGAACTCGGTCGCTCGATGGCCAGCGTGCAGCGATCCGATGACCTGGCCGCTGGCCAGGTCAAGTGCGGCGTAGAGGCTTGAAGTGCCGTGGCGAACGTAGTCGTGACTGGCCCGTGCCGGGGTCCCAGGCAGCATCGGGAACACCGGCTGGGTCCGGTTGAGCGCCTGAATTTGGGTCTTTTCGTCGACACAGAGCACCAACGCCCGCTCGGGCGGGTTCAGGTAGAGCCCGACCACGTCGCGGACCTTCTCGATAAACAGCGGGTCGTTGGAAAGC
>JAVRPX010000902.1:0-3476 GCA_032161985.1 Mycobacterium sp. | reverse complement strand
ATCCCGCTGACCGTGCTCCTGATCTTCACGCTGAACATCCTGCTGGCCGAGTTCGGCGCCGCCGACATCTCGGGGTCGGGCGCGGCGATCGGCGCCGTCACCCAGCTGGGGCCCCTGGTGACCGTGCTGGTGGTGGCCGGTGCCGGGTCGACGGCCATCTGCGCCGACCTCGGTGCACGCACAATCCGCGAGGAGATCGACGCGCTCGAGGTACTCGGCATCGACCCGATCCACCGGCTGGTGGTGCCCCGCGTGGTCGCCTCGACGTTCGTGGCGGTGCTGCTCAACGGTGCGGTCATCACTATCGGCCTGGTGGGCGGCTTCATCTTCGGCGTGTATCTGCAGAACGTCTCGGCGGGCGCGTACGTCTCGACGCTGACGCTGATCACCGGGCTGCCCGAGGTGCTGATCTCGATCATCAAGGCAGGAACCTTCGGCCTGATCGCCGGCCTGGTGGGTTGCTATCGCGGGCTGACCGTGTCCGGCGGCGCGAAGGGCGTTGGCACCGCGGTCAACGAGACGCTGGTGCTGTGCGTGATCGCCCTGTTCGCGGTCAACGTGGTGCTGACCACGATCGGTGTCCGGTTCGGAACGGGGAGCTGACGTGTCGACGACCCAAGTCCTGCGTTCTCGGTTCCCGAAGGCGTTTGGCGCCGGGAGCGGTTTGGTCACCGCGCCTGCCCGCGGGTTGGACAGCGTCGGCCACGTGGCGTGGTTCGTGGTCACCGCGTTCGGTTCGATCGGGCATGCGCTGCGCTACTACCGCAAGGAGACGCTGCGGCTGATCGCCGAGATCGGCATGGGCACAGGCGCGATGGCGGTGATCGGCGGCACGGTCGCGATCGTCGGGTTCGTCACGCTGTCCGGTTCGTCGCTGGTTGCCATTCAGGGCTTCGCATCGCTGGGCAACATCGGGGTGGAGGCGTTCACCGGGTTCTTCGCCGCACTGATCAACGTTCGTATCGCCGCGCCCGTGGTGGCGGGGGTGGCTTTGGCCGCCACAGTGGGTGCGGGCGCCACCGCCGAGTTGGGCGCCATGCGCATCAGCGAGGAGATCGACGCGCTCGAGGTGATGGGCATCAAGTCCATCTCGTATCTGGTGTCGACCCGGATCATGGCAGGCTTCATCGTGATCATCCCGCTGTACGCGATGGCGATCATCCTCTCGTTCCTGTCCGCACAGGTGACCACCACCTTCTTCTATGGCCAGTCGTTCGGCACGTACGAGCACTACTTCCGGACCTTCCTGCGTCCCGAAGACGTGATGTGGTCGTTCGTGCAAGCGGTCATCATCTCGGTCATCGTGATGCTCAACCATTGCTACTTCGGCTATTTCGCCAGCGGCGGCCCCGTCGGTGTCGGCGAGGCCGTGGGAAGGTCAATGCGCACCTCATTGGTTGCGATCGTCTGCGTAGTCCTGTTCGCATCGTTGGCGCTCTACGGCGTCAACCCGAACTTCAACCTGACGGTGTAGCGAATGACCGCGCCGCTGAACACTTCTCGCAAGCCGCCATACAAGTTGGCCGGATTGATCTTGTCGTTGCTGACCATCGCCGCGATCGTGCTGGTGTACTTCCAGTTCCGCGGTGACTTCCTGAATCGCGACCAGCTGACCATGATGTCGGCGCGGGCAGGCCTGTCGATGGATCCCGGTGCCAAGGTCACCTACAACGGCGTTGAGATCGGCCGGGTCGGCTCGGTCGACGCGGTCGATGTCGGCGGTGAGCCGCGGGCGAAGATCACCCTCGAGGTGGATCCCAAGTACCTCAACCTGATTCCGAGGAACGTCGAGGCCGACATCAGCGCGACCACGGTGTTCGGCAACAAGTACATCTCGTTCAAGTCGCCGAAAGACCCGTCCCCGCAACGCATCACGACTAAAGATGTGATCGATGTGACGGCGGTGACCACCGAGTTCAACACCTTGTTCGAGACGGTCGTCGATGTGTCGTCGCAGGTCGACCCGATCAAGCTGAACCAGACCTTGAGCGCGACCGCAGAAGCGCTCGACGGGCTCGGCAATCGATTCGGCCAGTCGATCCAGCAAGGCAACGACATCCTGGCCGACATCAACCCGCAGATGCCACAGATTCGTCGGCTCAACCAAGGTCTCGCGAATCTCGGCGACGTGTACGCCAACGCCGCGCCGGACCTGTTCGACGGCCTGGAGCACGCGGTGACCACCGCGCGCACCCTCAACGAGCAGCAGGGCAACATCGATCAGGCCCTGATGGCCGCGGTCGGGTTCGGCAACACCGGCGGCGACATCTTCGAACGCGGCGGGCCTTACCTCGTGCGTGGCACGCAAGACCTGATCCCCACCTCAGAACTGCTCGACACCTACAGCCCGGCATTGGCGTGCACGATCCGCAACTTCCACGACGTGGAGCCCAAGGTCGCCGCATCGCTTGGCGGCAACGGTTATTCGCTGAGAACGCTCAGCGAGATCATGGGTGCAGGCAACCCCTACGTGTATCCAGATAACCTGCCGCGGGTGAACGCGCACGGCGGTCCCGAGGGCAGGCCGGGTTGTTGGCAGCCGATCACACGTGATCTGTGGCCTGCGCCGTATCTGGTGATGGACTCGGGTGCCTCAATCGCGCCGTACAACCACTTCGGTCTGGGTCAGCCGATCCTGATCGAGTACGTGTGGGGGCGCCAGATCGGGGAGAACACGATCAACCCATGAAAATCACCGGAACAGCCGTCAAGCTCGGCATCTTCTCACTGGTGCTGCTGCTGTTCACCGCGATCATCATCGTGGTGTTCGGTCAGATGCGGTTCGACCGCACCACCGGTTACTCGGCGATCTTCTCCTCCGCGAGCGGGCTGCGGTCCGGCCAGTTCGTCCGTGCTTCAGGCGTCGAGGTCGGCAAGGTCTCCAACGTTGAATTGATCAACGGTGGATCGCAGGTGAAGGTCGACTTCAACGTCGATCGGTCCCTGCCGCTGTTCGACGGGACCCGCGCGTCCATCCGGTACCTGAACTTGATCGGCGACCGGTACATGGAGCTCAAGCGCGGCGATAGCGACAAACGCCTCCAGGGCGGCGGGACCATCCCGATCGAACACACCGAACCCGCGCTGGACCTCGATGCGCTGATCGGCGGCTTCCGGCCGGTGTTCCGGGCTCTCGACCCCGACAAGGTCAACGGCATCGCCCAGTCGATCATCACGATCTTCCAGGGCCAGGGCGGCACCATCAACGACATCCTGGACCAGACCGCGTCGCTGACGTCGGCGCTGGCCGATCGTGACCAGGCCATCGGCGAGGTGATCAAGAACCTCAACACCGTCCTCGACACCACGGTCAAGCATCAGCAGCAGTTCGACGAGACCCTGGTTGACTTCGAGAAGCTGATCACCGGGCTGAAGAACCGCGAGGATCCGATCGCAAGTTCGGTCGCCAACATCAGTGACGCGGCGGGCACGGTCGCCGACCTGCTGGCCGACAACCGCCCGCTGCTGCAGAGCAC
>JAVRPX010000901.1:0-2995 GCA_032161985.1 Mycobacterium sp. | reverse complement strand
CCGAAAAGGGCGCCCAAAATCCCAACCGTGAACGAAAACGCGTTGCCGAACGTGGCCACGCCGAGCTGATCATGGATCTGGGCGCCGATGATCGGGAACTCGGCGAATGCCGAATTCACCAGGTCACGTTGAAGCTCCGGGTTTTTCCGCAACGCCACACCAAGGATCGTGGTCAGCGCGAGCAGAAGTGGAAAGGTGGCGACGAAGGCGAAGTACGTCAACAACGCCACCTGGTTGCCTGCTTGATCGTCGCCGAACTTCTTCATCACCGCAACGGCGAACGCCATCGGTGGATGTCGCTGCTGCCAGCTATCGAATCGGCGCAACAGGCGCTCAACGCGATTCACCGGAGCTCCGGTGGCGCTTGCTCACCGATGGGGCCCACATCAGCATCAACGCCCGCTGGCATCGAAATCGATTGTCGCCGTCACTAGTCTGCGGTCACCGATCGTGTCCCGGCGAACAATGACGTCGCGACACCCACCACAGACGATGCACGGTAGAGGCGGATGGCCCGCCTTGGGTGACAAAGGAGCTTTCATGTCAGACGCCGATCTCAAGGCACAGTTCGAGAAAATCGCCAACTCAGCAAGAACCGCAGCGGACAAGGTAGAGGCGGCCGGTCAGCGGACACGGGATCAGCTCGAAGCTGACGTCGACACCGCACACGAAAAGGCCGACGCAGCGGCTGATCGCATGAAAGACAAGGCGGATGCCGCCCGGGACAACGCGTCATCCGACTGGCAGGAGATTCGCGAGAAGTGGCACGCCCACGTCGCCAAGGTTCGGGCGCGCGCGAACAAGAAGAAGGACAAGATCGACGCGCACAACGCAGCGGTGGACGCCGATTGGTCCGAGTCGTACGCATATGATGCGGTCGACTTCGCCTTGGACGCGATCGAGGAAGCCGAGTACGCGGTGCTCGATGCCATATATGCGCGAGCCAACGCCGAAGCGCTCAAAGTATGAGCTGAGTTATCCTTTCGTGCGGGGCCGCCATCAAAGGCCGGCCCCGCACCTGGGATCGGTTATGCCGTGGACGCATCGGTAGAGCAACGGCGCGACCTCGGTCGCGCTCGCCGCTCGGTGATGCCGAGGTCCGCGCTGGCAGAGTTCATTGCGCCGCAGAACCGTCCGGACCCCGTGGACCTGCTGGAGTCGCAGGCCGCGTCGCGGATCGCGGACCTGCTGCCGGTGCGATACGGCCGAATGCTGCCATCGCGATTTGCATTCTTCCGCGGCGCGGCTCTGCTGATGGCCTCCGACTTGGCGTCCGCCCCGGATACCGGGCTTACCGCGCAGTTGTGCGGCGACGCACATGTGTCGAACTTCGGCCTGTTCGCATCGCCCGAGAGAAACCTGGTGTTCGACGTCAACGACTTCGATGAGACACTGCCGGGTCCTTGGGAGTGGGATGTCAAGCGGCTAGTGGCAAGCGTGGCGATCATCGCACAGGACAACGGCTTTGGTCCCGAAGAGCGCGAGCGCGTCGTGCGAAGCTGCGCGCGCGCCTACCGCGATCGGATGCGCACGCTAGCGACGATGCGTGAACTCGCCGTGTGGTACGAGCGCACAGTCGTCGACGATGCAGTCCGGTCCGACGTCGATAACACTTACGCACAGGCGATCCGGCGTACGGCGGCCAAGGCCTACAAACGCGACAACCTCGAGGCGCTGCCAATGCTGACCAGGGTTGTCAACGGGCGGCGCATGCTGGCCAGCGATCCGCCGCTTCTCATTCCGATCGACGAGCTAGTCGGCGAGGCGCAGGCCCGACTGTACGAACAACAGATGAGCGTTCTCTTCGACGAGTATCGGAAGAGCCTGGATCCCAGCCGTCGCGGGCTCATCGGCCGATTCCGATATGTCGGAGGGGCCAGAAAGGTGGTCGGCGTCGGCAGCGTCGGCACCCGAGCGTGGGTGGTTCTGCTGTTGGGGCGCGACGACAATGATCCCTTGCTGATGCAGGTCAAGGAAGCCGAGCCATCGGTGTTGGAGCGCTATCTTGGCACCTGCGGCTACGCCAACGCCGCCGAGCGAGTTGTGCAGGGCGAGAGGTTGATGCAGGCCAGCAGCGACATCCTGCTGGGCTGGCTTCGGGGCGTCGGCCCCGACGGCCACGAAGGCGACTACTACGTGCGTCAGCTACGTGACTGGAAGCAGTCGGCAAGCGTGGAGTCAATGGGTGCACAGCTACTCGCCGACTACGGTCGTTCTTGCGCGCACGTCCTCGCGCGAGCGCACGCCCGTACAGGTGATCGCATCGCGATCGCGGGCTATCTCGGTGGCGGTGACGCCGCCGATATCGCGTTCACCCGGTTCGCCGAGGCGTACGCCCGACAGAACGAGCGCGACTACGTGGCGCTGCGCGAGGCCGTCGCCAGTGGTCGCGTTGCTGCCGAGCCTGACCTTTGAGGACAGTCATTCGGCGCCTTCGATTTTGGTCAGCTCGTCGTCGAACCACGCGTTGGGTTTGATTCGACTTGGGCCCGCTTGCCGACGATGATCTTGAAACGGCGCGGCTTCGTGAGACGCTCGAGGTCTTCCTGACGACCGGGCCGAACTACATGATGGCCGCAGACAAACTGCACGTTCATCGCAACACGATCAAATACCGCATCCACAACGCGCAGGACAAGCTGCTGGTCACGACCAACGACGGTCGTATCGACGTAGCGCTCGCGCTCGTTCTGTGCAGTCAACTCGGCGAGGCTGTGCTCACCCACCTAGTTTTCAGGGTGGTTGTTCGCAGGTACACGGGCGCGCGATTCGCATTGGTGTGAAGTCCATCGACACACAGACTCACCGATCTCATCATCGAGATGAATCGCACCCATGGAGTGGTCATGACGAATTTGAGCCTGTATCTCACCGAGTCGGCGTCACGATACCCGGACGCCGCCGCGCTGCGATGTGCCGACGTGACGACGTCGTATTCGATGCTGGCCGACGATGTTGCGCGGTTCGCCGACTACCTCATCGATGGTGGCTTGGA
>JAVRPX010000900.1:0-3849 GCA_032161985.1 Mycobacterium sp. | reverse complement strand
AATAGCATACCCGCACCCCGCCGCTGCCCTGCGGCAAGGCAACACCCCTATACCACTGCCGCTTCAGCCCCGGGTGCCCCTCCTCCAGCCCGGTCACCAGCGGTCACTCCCGCATCTGTCGCCGGGTGCCCGTAGGTCAGTATTTGGCAGGTCAGGGCCATGATCGCTGCCCGATCTTCCAAGCGGGCCATGCGGGTTCGATTCCCGTCGTCCCTCATGTACGTGGTCTAGTCCAGAGGCTTGAACCTTTGCCGGCTTGTATGACTGAGGGGCCTCCTGGCAGCAGGTGGTGGTCACGTACGGTGACTTCGGGAGAGGGCCCTGGCGGTGACGGTTTTCGGGTGAGCTTCGGGCTCGTGAAAGAGATCGTTGCTGGGGTCCGTCTCTCGAGCAGGCCCGGTTGAGGGAATTGGTGGCTGGCCCAAGGTGCGCCTGGCGCGTGGTTTGGGTTGGTGGGGCACCGGATGACTTACAAGCCTGGGCGGCGTGCGTGCGCCGTGGCGTTGGTGATCGGGAGTGCGTCGGGAGACTAGCCCGCGGCTTGGGGAGGTGAAACTGGGCGCGAGGGCTCTCCCGTCGTTGGTGAGCTCCCGTGTGATTTGAAACCTTGGCGGGTGTCATGTCGGGGGCTCTTCATAGCAAGCGAAGGGAGAACCCTCGTGCTCGTTGAGACTAACTCCGAGCCGGTAACGCCGGCAGGGTTGACAGGGGTGCGGGTGCAGGTCGGTATCGACGCTGCGATTACGTCCAATCATCATGTCTGTGTCCGGCAGGTGGGCGCCGATGGTGCGGTAGTAACGAGTCGGTTTGTGGTGCCGCCGACGTTGGCTGGGTTGTCGAGGTTGACCACCCGGTTGGCCGACTATCCGGGTGTGGTGGCGGTGGCTGAGCCGACGTCGATGAGTTGGCTGCCGTTGGCGGCGGCGTTGACCGAGGCCAGTGGCCAGCTGGCGTTAATCGGGTCCCGGCACGCCGCCCGGTTGCGCGGAGCGATCACCGGGAAAAACAAGTCCGATGTGATCGACGCTGACGTGCTAGCCCGCGCCGGCGAGGTTTTTGACGTGGTGCCGTTGCGGGTACCAGCGCCGGGTCAGCTGGCGCTGCGCCGGATCTGTACGCGCCGCGGCGCGGCGGTCATTGACGGCAACCGCTACCTACGCAGGTTGATCTCACTGGCCCGCTGGGCCTTCCGGACGTATGGAACGGCTTCGGTGGCTCGCTGGCCACCGCCAAAGCGGTGCTGTCCCGCTGGCCGCACCTGGCCCAGCTCGCCGCCGCGCGCCGGGCCACCCTGACCGCGGTGGTCGCCGAGCACACCCGAGATGTGCCCGACGTGCCGGCCCGCGCTGAGGCGATCCGCGACGCTGCCGGCGCGTGGGTCAAATTCTGGACCGGTCGGCTGGATTTAGACGAGCTGGCCTGGGCGGTCGGCGAACACCTGGGCGATCTTCAGGTGGCGGCCGGTCGGATCGACCGTGCGACCGCGCTGGCCACCGACTACTGGGAACGGCTCTACGGCGATGACCCGCTGCTAGCCTCGCTACCCGGGCTTGGGCCAGTCACCACCCCGACCATCCGGGCGTTCCTCGCCGACGGTGCCACGTTCAACTCGGCCAAGCACGCCGCCAGCTACGTGGGGCTGGCCCCGTCGAACTGGTCCTCGGGAACCGTGACCCAGCCCAGCCGGGCGATCACCAAGGAAGGCCCCGCGGTGCTGCGGCTGGCGTTTTACCAAGCCGCCAACGCCGCCCGCCGCGTCGACCCGCAACTGGCCGCGATCTACCACCGGCTGATGGTCACCCGCGGACACTGCCACACCCAAGCCACCGTCGCAGTAGCCCGTAAATTGGTCGAACGGACCTGGACCGTGCTCGACCGCGGCCAGCCCTACCAACTGCGCGATCCCGACGGGCAACCCATCACCGCCCGAGTAGCCAAGACGCTGATCACCGAGCAATTCACCGTGCCCGACACCGTCCGCGCTCGGGCCCGCGCCCACAGCGCCGCCACCCACCGCGCCAAACTCACCCGCTGACAAGGGGACAGACCACCTAACCCATACCCGCGAAGGCTCCCAGCACCCACTTTGCCGCCGCGACCACACCCATCCCTTCCTCGATCGCTGCCCAGTTGTCGGCGTGACGGAGATGTCAACGTGCAGCGCCCGCAGGCAGACGTCGTTAGACGGCCGCCGAGGACGAACGACGTTGACCTCGACGAACGCCGACACATCATTCCAGCAGCGAGGAAGGGACACCCAACATCGACGCGGCGCCATGACCCACGCCCACGCTCGGTAACCAGCACCGACCTTGACAAGTGTTAGGGAATCTCTTCTGCCGTTCCCGTGGGTGGCTTGATCGTGAACGTTTAGGGCGCAACGCCGTCTCCTGAGAGGGTTCCTGGCTGTCGAAGGTCAAGTTCCCGGTCAGGAAGGGACGGCGTTGCGCGCTGTCAGGGTATGGCGATCGGTGCTGGGCGTGCAGCACACGGTGATCGAGAAGGTGGAGCTGGAGGCGCAGGGCGGCGAGGAGGTGCTGGTCGCCACGGTGCGTCCCACGCGGTGGAGGCAGGGTCGGTGTGGGCGGTGTGACCGGCGGGCGCCGCGGTATGACAACGGTGACGGGCCGCGCCGGTGGCGGAGCCTGGACGCGGGCACGACCCGGGTATTTCTGCAGGCAGCGGCGCCGCGGGTGAACTGTCCGGTCCATGGTGTGGTCGTCGCGGCGGTGCCGTGGGCGCGGCATGGTTCGCGGTTCACCAGCGCGTTTGAGGACACGGTGGCGTGGTTGGCCTGCCATGCCGCGTTCACCGTGCTGGCGGCGCTGCTGCGGATCACCTGGCGCTCGGTGGCCGCGGTCATCACCCGGGTGGTCGCTGCGCGGGCAGCGCAGAGCGACCGGTTGACTGGGCTGCGCCGGATCGGGGTGGACGAGATTTCCTACCGAAAGGGCCACCGGTACCTGCTCTGCGTGGTCGATCATGACACCGGCCGGTTGGTATGGGCCGACAAGGGCCGTGACTCCGCGACCCTGCGGCGTTTCTTCGACGCCCTGGGCGAAGAGCGCAGCGCGCTGCTGACCCACATCTCCGCCGACGGCGCGGAATGGATCCACGCCGTGGCCACCGAGCGGGCACCTCAGGCTGTGGTGTGTCTGGACGCTTTTCATGTGGTGGCCTGGGCCACCGCCGCACTGGACGCGGTACGTCGCGGCCTGTGGAACCAACTGCGCCGAGACGGGAAGACCGACCAGGCCAAAGCGCTCAAGGGCAGCCGGTGGGCATTGCTGAAAAACCCACCGGATCTCACCGGCGACCAGCGCACCACCGTGGCGACCATCGCGAAGACCAACCATCCGCTTTACCGTGCCTACCTGCTCAAAGAGCAACTCCGCGAGGTCTTCGCAGCCAAGGGCGTCCAGGGAAAGCGGCTGCTCGCCGGGTGGCTGTCCTGGGCCGCCCGATCCCGCCTCCCCGAGTTCGTGGCACTAGCCAAAACGATCAAACGGTTCCTCCCGCTGATCTACAACACCCTCGAACACGGCGTCTCCAACGCCCTGTCCGAGGCCACCAACACCCACCTGCGGCTACTGACCCGCCGCGCCTACGGCTACCACAGCGCCGAAGCACTCATCGCCATCGCCACCCTCACCCGAGGCGGACTCTGCCCACCCCTCCCCGGACGACCATGAACACTCACCCACGGAAACAGCAGGAGGCCCCTAAGTTGATTGACCCCACCTACCGGAGACGCCGAATCGCTCCATGCCGCTCGACGCGGCGAAGGGATGACCGGCAGCCCACCTTCCGGGCCTGCCCCTCCACATGCGCTACGCGCTGGAGATCACA
>JAVRPX010000899.1:0-2743 GCA_032161985.1 Mycobacterium sp. | reverse complement strand
AGGCGAAGATTCCCATCACGGCACCGGCGAAGGTGACCGCAGGGTTGAACGCGCCACCTGAGATGCCGCCGACCGCGACGGCGCCGGCCAGCACCGTGAACCCGATCGCCAAGCCGTAGAAGGAGTTAGTCGGGTGGTCTTTGCTGGTCGCCACGTTCAGTACGACGTAACAGAGCGCGAACGTGAACAGCAACTCAACGACGAACGCCGCCAACAGGGTTGGGCCGTTAAGGCTCAGTGTCGCGGTGGCGGCGGTTTCCGTCGGATCGATGACCGTGCGAACCAGCAGCGCCGCGATCAGCCCGGCACCGATCTGGCTCAGCCAGTATGCGAGCGCATCGCGCAGACCGATCCGGTGGCGCATCAGTGCTGCCAGAGTGACCGCGGGGTTGTAGTGCCCGCCCGAGAGGTGGCCGCCAGCGTAGATCATCACCATCAGTGCCGCGCCGATGGCCAGTGGGGCCAGTGCGCTGTGACTGCCTACGGCGGCGCCAATGGTGAATACCAGAAAGAATGTTCCGATCGCCTCGACCGCGTACTTCACTGCCGGTCGAGGGCCGGTTGCGATGACGGGTTCGGCGGGGAGTTGTTGAGTCGATACGTGGGATGTGCTGAGGTCCATGGCATTTCACAGTCGTCCTTCGCGCGGCAATAGTCGTCATAGTTACCGGCCGACCATCCTTACCGCTACTACTACTTGTGGTTTGCCCGGTGGCGGTAACGAGACTAGAACTGAGACCTGGGGTCTCGTCGACGGTTGACGCCTGTGGCAAACAGCGGACGACCGGCAGGAGTTGGCGATACTCGTCTGGGGGCGAGCTCATGAAGAGCCCCAATGGAGAGCCGGCAGAGGAGGGCGCGCGTCGGTGATGTGACGGAGCCGACATGGCGTTGAGACAAATCGGCCGCGTGCAATGGCTCAGGACATCTACGTGGGCTACCGGTCAGATGTCAATGTCGGTAACGAAGTTCGGCAGTCGGATGGCTGGTGGCGCGATTGCTATAGGGCGAAGATCGCAGCGATGGCTTTGGTCTCGTGGCTGCGACGTCGTCGCGTCTGGATTGATGGGCACCCGTCGCGACAACATTCGCCAAACGAGAACCTTTGGCCAAATAGCGCGCAGCGCTGGGAAATCGCAACGCAATCGCCGACGGACTGTCTAGCCTCGCCACTATGCAACTTTGCGATCGAACTTGGTCACCCACGCGGGCGGACACCCGGGATACACACGGGGTGAACCGATTTCGAGCTTCGGCCTGGCACAGGTTTCTTGCGCCCTCAGAGCTGCGGGCCGAGGTCGCACCCTCGCAACCTGTTGACATGAACTACCACGAACAATTCGAAAGAGAACGGCAATGACGACCGACGAAGCAATCGTCCATCAACCCAATTTCGACGAACGCGCTCATGGCAACGAACAGAGCCAGACGGTGAACTGCTACGAGAAACCCTTCGAGATCCGCGTCGACGAGATCGATATCAACGGTCATTTGCACCACACGAAATACTTGGAGTACTGCTCGCACACGCGGTACTGCCAGCTCGCCGAAATGGGTTGGACCCTCGATCGGATGGCTGCGCACGGTATCGGCGCGGTGACCTTGACTGAGGAGATCCGCTATCGGCTAGAAGTGCGGCTGGGCGATCTGATCACGGTTACCCACCAAATCATCGGCTACAGCGCCGACGGCACGCGGTGGTGCACACGCAATCAGGTAATGCGCCCTGACGGTGCAATCGCGGCTATCGTAACCACGACTGGCGCCTGGTTCGGTCTCAGGTCCCGTCGCATCGAGGCACCGCCACCCCAGCTGGTCGCAGCCACCGACGCCATCCGGTCGCGGGACTTCATCGTCCTCTAAGAGCTTACCAGCGTAGTGCTGCGGGCCACCGACCAAATCGCTATGCAGCGCGCTAATGCTCCACTCGTGCAGTAACTCTCACGATATTCCCGGCGTTGAAGGCGGTCAGCACAAGCGCGAAGCCTGAAAGGCGGCCACAACCAAAACGCAAAGGCGGCCGCGAACCCGAGCCCCAGGGGCCGGGGTGTTGGCCGCAACAACAGTGACAGCCAACGTGTCCCCATCGATGCGTTGGGTGGTGATGCTGTGCCCGTCGACTGTGTTCTCGCGGCGATGCCACATCCAGAAAGTCGCGGCGACGGCGAGGGGGAAGAACGAGGTGGACATCCCGAAAGCGACGCCAAGCTGGTGGTGGACGGTGTCGGCGGCCATGGTGCCGAACACTGCGACCATCATCACCGCCGCCCAGTAGGCGAACGCGTTCCTCAGGCCCGCCGACTTCTGTCAGTCGCATAGCTCTCATAGCGACTACCTCAACCGTGGTCGGTCACCCGTCCCACACTGATTGGTCATCTGGCGGGTGGTCGGCGCAGTTGTCGGCGCGCGCAACGGTCGTCAGGCGGCCGACATCCCGAAGCGGAGGATCGCCAGATCAATGGAGATGGGCCGCTTGTTTCGGCCGGTGGTTAGCGGTTGAGTAGCGCGGTGAGGAGTTGGGTGAGCCAGGTTCGTGCCGCTTGGAGGTCGCCGTCCAGCAGCAGTTGAACGGTGACTGCGTCGTAGGCGGCAACGACGGCGCGGGCGGCGTTAGAAGTGTCGCCGATCGCGTCGGGAAGGGTCAGTCGATCGCGTGCACCGTCGAGCCGCTTCTCAATCTCAGTCCGCAGTTGTTGGCGGTGGGCGGCGAGGCGGTCGGCGACAGCGGGGTTTCGGGCGGCGT
>JAVRPX010000898.1:0-4208 GCA_032161985.1 Mycobacterium sp. | reverse complement strand
GATGGTCGCCCGCGGCCGGCGCGTTTGACCACCACGATGCTGATGCTTTACTTCACACTTGCGGCGGGATTCCACATCGAGGCTGGAGCAAAGAGTGTATTCGGTGGCATGGCAGCGGGTTTGATGGTTCTCTTCGCGGCGATGACATGAAAAGGTCGCAGACCTCCCACGTACCCCCAGCAACCGCGATGAATCAACTCCGCTTGGCCAATAGCTGCGGCGTTCATCTGGCGCGGACAAAGTGATAGAAGAGATGGCCGCGCCGATGGCAATGTAGTCGGGCAACCGACACCGGCGAACTGAACACCGTCGCCCAAACCCGTCACGACAATGCTCTTGCAACGGTCACCGACTGCAGATTCGCCTTTACAGAGGGCAGCGCAGCACTGGTTCAGCCTTGCCTACTGGCTCGACCGCCGTCGTTTGTCGACCAGAGCCATGATTTGGTGCTCCCAATAGGCGTCGCGTCGGAAACCAAGTGCCCATCGAAGGGCTGTTACCAGCGCCGTCGCCAAGGTGACCACACCCAGCCAGATCAGCGCCGCGACGGCGACCGCATCAACCGTCGCTTGGGCATGACCAGGTGGCCGCATTACCCGGTTTCCTTCGTGATCCACCCAAATGTCGATTTGGTCGCCCACGCCGACCCCAGCAGGCGAGATCAAGGTGTTGGCGTGCTCAATGCTGCCTGCTTTCCAGCGGACCGTGACGGTCGTGTAGCCGCTGCGCCGACTGGCGGACGGTTCGCTAGCCCGTGCGGCGGCCACGATCGCACGCTGGGAGCGGATGGTCTGCGCTTGAGCGGTGTAGAGCTGGTTGCGTGTGTCGTACACCGATGTGCCGAGCGAGGCGGCCACCGGAGCGATTAGCAGCGACACCGTGATCGCTAAGGCCACAGCGACCGCCTCGACTCGATCGCTGACTCGCACAAGTGGGTTACGGCCGAAGGACCGCACGGTCCGCCATCGCCGCGGGTCAAAAGTGAATGGCTGCATGACAACTCCTCTGACATGGGCGGCTTTGGGTGGGCCGGGGTCAATAGGGGGCAGGGGTGCCCACTGAGGGCAGGCTCAAACAACCGACACGCAATGATCGGTCGCTACGAGATCACTCCCGCGCGATCTTCGACGCAACGACCATGGGCCGTCGCAATAACGGCGATTCCCGTCGGGTCCGGCGGCGAAGATCTTTGTTCTAGCAATCGTCTGTTGGTCATTAGATATTCGTTGCGCGCCTGTCTCCCAACGCGTGATCGGTGAGACCATGCCGACAGTGCCGCTGCCGAGAGCGGCGCAGCCTGCTAGCAGCTGTGGGCATCGACCAAAAACACTGCGTCATCCGCTGTTTCAGCAGGCATGAGTGCCGTGCGTCCCTGTGATTGCTTGCGCGACCGTCAATTTCTGGACTCGTCGCAGTTGTCGCGTGCGTCGTGGAGCCGGACCAGTTGCGCGTTCAACGTGTGCCCGTCGACCGAACGCGGTTGGCTTCATCTTTAGCCCAACATGGTTCGCATCGTCCCTGTCACCGACTGGGGCATGGGGAGCTCGACTGTCGCATGATCGCTGTCGTGCCTTTAGGACAGGTGAGATTGCCAGTTTCGGGCCCATCGGGTCCAAGTCCAGCGTACGGATGATCCGCCACACTGCAGTGGCGAGTTGTTGGTTGGTCCACGGTCAGACAGCCGACTGCGGGCGTACTTTCTGCGCAGCCTTGTCCGACCGTGAGGCGCGTTCGAACGTGATCGGCTGTGCATTGACCGATTCGGTTGGCCACAAAGGAATCTCGAGGTTGAAGGAGATCGCCATGCGGGGTGAGGCGGTAGTCACTGGCACCCCCGTTGAATCCGGGATCCACGTTGCGATCGCCGAGCTGATTCGTGCCATGCACAGCGACGCCTGCGGCGATGCCGGTGCGAGATGGAGCCTGGTGACTGCCGCGGCGCTACACCTTCCTGCAGTGTGTCACGCCAGCATCATGGTCGTCGGTCAGCCTGGTGTGGTGAATTGTCTGGCGGCCAGCGACCCGGTCCCTCGGTTTCTGGATGGGGTTCAGCAGCGCTTGAGAGAGGGCCCCGGTTTGGACGCCGCCTGTGAGCGACAGGTCTGCCGCATCGATGACCTCGACGGTGAGCCGCGATGGTCACGCTTCGTCGAAGAGGCGTTAGCCAACACGCCGATACGCTCGATGCTGGCGCTGCCCCTTTTCACCCACGAATTCCCCAGATCGGTATTGAGTCTTTACGGCGACCGGCCAGCGGTGTTTGGGGCTAAAGAGGAACACCTAGGTTTGGCGTTTGTCGCCGACGCCGGTACCGCTGTGGAGACTTGGCGTCGAGAGCAGCGGTTCCGCCGGGCGCTGATCAACCGGGACACCATCGGGCAAGCTAAGGGAATTCTGATGGAGCGCTTCGATATCGATGCGGTGGCCGCGTTCTCGTTGCTGGCCGAGTTGTCCAAGAATCGAGCGCAGTCGGTGTCCTCGGTGGCGCGCGGGTTGGTGCGGCGAAAACTTGTTAACCACGGCGGGAAGCGGTTGCAATCGTGACCAACACGCGACTGCGCATGCCCATCGGCAGGACACGACTGCCCATCGTGGATCGCAATAGCTTGGTGTTGTGCGAGAAGCGGTTTGAGTCGATGGATCAGGCGGCGCCGGTCGAGGCGCCGTCATCGCGTGGCGCACCGATGCGCTCTCGACCGCCACGACGGGATCCAGAGTATGCCGACGTGTTGGACATGTTTCGCGACCTCGCCCAGCTTCCGGCCGGGTCAGCGCAGACTCGCTGCGCCCGAAACCGGATCGTTGAACGGTGCCTGCCCCTGGCAGACCACATCGCCCGCCGCTATCACGGCAGGGGCGAACCAGATGAAGACCTTCTGCAGGTCGCCCGCGTTGGCCTCGTCAACGCGGTGAACCGCTTCGATGTCTGCGCCGGCACTGATTTTCTGTCCTTCGCGGTGCCCACCATCATGGGCGAGGTGAAACGGTATTTCCGCGACTGCGGCTGGTCGCTGAGCGTGCCGCGTGGCCTCAAGGAGATACACCGCCAACTCGGATCAGTAGCCGAGGATTTGTCGCAGCGCCTGGCGCGGGCGCCGACGGTCACCGAACTGGCCGCGGAACTAGGCATGGAGCGCAGCGACGTCATGGAGGGCCTGCTCGCGGGGGGATGTTATCGGACCAGGTCCATTGATGAGCCCCGTGGCGGCGAGCAAGGCGCCACAACAATTGCAGACCACCTCGGCGATTACGACACCGACATCAGCCTCGCCGAGAACCGAGAAGCGTTGCGGCCGCTGCTGGCAGAGCTACCCGAGCGCGACCGCGCCATCATCGTCATGCGTTTCTATGAATCCCTTACCCAAAGCCAAATCGCCGATCGCCTCGGCCTCGCTCAGATGAGTGTGTCGCGCCTCCTCTCAAAGGCCCTGACCCGACTACGCGATGAGATAACCCGATCCGGGTAGGGCGTCTGCTGTGCAGTCACGGTGCTGGCCGCGCTGACATGCGTTGGCGGACCTGCACTTCAGGACGTGGGCGGCAACGTGTTGCAAGGCGGGCCCAGTGGCTTTCACCAATTGAGGGCTCATATCGACTTTCAAGTGTCCCCGGGCGGAAGCCAGCATTGTTGCCTCCACACATGATCGGATCGCAAAGCGACCGGTTCGCCATCTCGCCTTGGTCAGTCGACGGTGACCTCGGCATCTACACCAGCGACATCAGCCCGAAGATTACCCGCTCACCAAGTGCGTGGACTACCGACCAGTGGGTAACCCCGACCGATCACTGCGAACACGAGGAGCAGCAATGATTGGAACCATCGTCAGCGCAATCGTCGTCGGATTGGTCATCGGGGCGCTTGCGCGGCTTATCATGCCCGGCCACCAGAACATCGGCGTCATCATGACCATCGTGTTGGGCGTGCTCGGGTCATTCATCGGAACATGGGTTACCTACCAGTTCGGCTACCAAAACGAGAACGGCGGGTTTGAAATCATCCCCTTCCTGGTCGGTGTCGTCGTCGCGATCATCTTGATATCGATCTACGTTGCCATCACTGGACGTCGTGGCACGACGGCGCGCTAGTTGGTTAGCGGCCCGGCAGAGCCGGGTTAGAACGGCAGCCGCGGCCATCATGCTCGACCAGCCGCGGCGTGACGCGCGAATGAACTTGGTCAATCAGTCCGCACAGCATCGATTGGCTACTG
>JAVRPX010000897.1:0-2519 GCA_032161985.1 Mycobacterium sp. | reverse complement strand
AGATGAACACGTCGGCGACGTTTGTGTCGACGTCGAAGTCGTAGCCCCACACCAGTTCGAGCAGCCGCTGGCGCGACAACACCACACCGGCGTTCTCAGCCAGCACGGCCAGCAGATCGAACTCCCGCTTTGTCAGGTCGACACGCTCGCCGTCGACGAACACCAACCGGCGGGCAGTGTCGATGGTCAGCGGACCGACCGTCATCGTGTCGGACGGTTGGTCCGAGTGGCTCGCACGCCGCAGCAGGGCGTGCAGCCTCGCCACCAACTCGCCCAGATCGAAGGGCTTGGTCAGGTAGTCGTCTGCGCCTGCCTCGAGCCCCGCGATCCGGTCGTTGACGGTGTCGCGCGCGGACAGCACGCAAATGGGGATGTCATTACCCAACGCCCGCAGTGCGGTGACCACGGCGACACCGTCGAGTTCTGGCATCTGGACATCCAGAACCAACGCGTCATGCGATTCACTGGACAGCAGCCGCAGCGCCTCTTTCCCGGTCGCAGCGACCCGAACGTCGAATCCCGAGTGCCGCAATCCGCGGGCGACGGAGGTTCTGACGTCCGGGTCGTCATCGACCATCAGCACCGTGCGGCTCGCGATCTCCTGCGTGGGCAGTTCGCCGACCCGCACGCTGACTACGGAATGGAAGGTGCCGGTGCTGTACCGCAGCGGTTCTTCAGGTCGACCAACGGCTGACGGATCCCGGTCAGGTCAGTCTTGACCTGAGGATTCGCATCTAGGTACGTCTTGACATCGTCGCGGATATCCTCGCGCCGCTGGCCCTCGAGGCTGGTGAAGAACCAGTTCACGTCCGGGTGCGTGAACAGGTACGCCGACGTCGACGCTGAGACACCCGATGACACGCCGGCCAGGTCGCCAGCGGTGCAGTTCGGCGGGTTAGTCGCCGGGTCGTCGGCCATCGCCGAGGGCAGGGCACCAAACAACATCGCACCGGCGATCGCGCTGGTGCCGACCGCGCCAGCTACCGCGCGCCGCGCGGTACGGGCCGAGAGCAACATGGACAGGCTCCATCAGACGAAGTGGAGAGGCCGCAACCATTGGCGGTTCCGACAATTTAAAGCTAAGCAGAAAGGGTCCCGACTTTCTTGGCTTGCGGCTAACCAATCGTGAGAAAGTCTGAAACCGCAGCTCAGCGGCCTCACCTGCAAAGCTGCGCGCGGCGCCCAGTGCTAGCGGCTAGTGGTTGTCGCGGGCCCGGGAAGTGGCCCGACACCCTGCGTGACCGCCGACGCAGCCGACGGCAAAGCCGGCAGACCCGCGCTGGGCACACCCATGGTCTGCGCGGTCTGCAGTGCTCCTGGCAAAGCTCCGGGCAGTGGGGTGCCCTGCTGCTGTGCAGCCTGCATCAAGCCCATCAGCTGGGGGAGGCTAACCGGGAGCTTGCAGCGGGTGGACATGCTGACCAGCGGCTGCTGCAGCTGCTGCATGTCCTTGGCGACTTGTGGGTTGGCGTCGAAGTAGGTCTTGACCGCTCCCAGCGACTGCGGCCCGGCCTGCTGCTGGGAAATGGTCGTCAGCGCCTGATTGGTTTGGGGGTGTGAGTCGAGGTAGGTGCCCATCGACGTGGCCACCGAGCCGATGGTCCTGGCTAGCTCACTCGCAGCGCAGGGATCCGTCGCAGCGGTCGCTGAGGGAACCGCGAGCGCCGCCACTGTGGCACCACCGACTGCCGAGGCAGCGAACACCGCGTAGAGGCTGCGGCGCAGCGCCTTGGGGGTCGTATTCATGGACAACTCCTTACGGTTTGCGAACGAATTTGACGCCTTCGCAAACAAATCGCGATCGGACGGTTGGGTCCCCGACCCCTGGGAGTCCTCGGCACATATTGCCATCCACGGCACCCCACCTGCCAACCCAGCGAATGAACACGCAGCTGAACAACAGGAAACCCGCAGCGCGCCGCGTAACGCTGAGAAGCGTCTTCGCGAGAAGCGTTAGAGCAGTGTTAGGGCGTTGCTGAGGCGGCGGCACCCTACCTGACGCTGTTATAGGCTCACGCTACGCAACGCCGGGCAGAAAGCGGGGAGTTCGCTATCCAGCAGTTCATGATGCGCTTGAGCAGCAACCTGCGCAGATATCGCTGGGCGGTGTTCGCGGCTTGGCTGCTTCTCCTGGTTCCCTCGATCTATCTGGCGATGCACCAGTCCGGCAATCTCACCGGCGGCGGGTTCGAAGTCGAGGGTTCCCAGTCGCTGCATGTGCAGCGCGAGCTCGAGCAACATTTCCCCGACCAGGGGGCCTCGCCGCTGGCCCTGGTCGCGGCCCCACGCGCGGACGCGTCCTTCGATGACATGACCGCCGCGGTCACTCAGCTCGAGCGCATCGCCGCCGAGGTGCCGAGCGTCAAGGTGATGCCGAATCCGCAGCAGCCGCCTCCCCAGCCGGACCGCCCGTACGTCGTCACGCTGCAGCTGGACTTCAACAACACCGGCGCGGTCGACGTCGCCAAACAGCTGCGGCAGAAGGTCGGCATCAACGGCGATCAGCCCGGCGAGATCGA
>JAVRPX010000896.1:0-2872 GCA_032161985.1 Mycobacterium sp. | reverse complement strand
GCGAGCGCACCGAGTAGTTCGACGGCGGACTCTCTCGAGTTGACGACCAATGCGGCTCGGTGCTCCAGGTGTGCCCGCCCCACCCCGGCGGTGAAGCACACGTCCGCCAAGGTGGCCTCCGGGTGCGCGCTCAACCAGCCGCGGTATTGATCGGCGATCTGCACCAACGCGGCGGGCGTGCGCGCCGAGAGCGGAAGAATGCTGAACCGCGGAGCCGCCCCGGCGGCGACATTCGACCTTGGGTCGCCGGGCTGCTCGACCGGACTGGGTACCGCAGCGGGCGCTTCCTCGAGGATGACGTGCGCGTTGGTCCCGGCGAACCCAAACGAGCTGACTCCCGCAATCCGCGCCCGACTATTGCGTTCCCAGGGGATGGTCTCCTTCACCACCTCCACCGGAAGCCGGTCCCAGGGAATGTGCGGCGACGGGTTCTCAAAGTGGAGGTGCTTCGGCAGAGTCTCGTGTTCCAGCGAAAGGATGACCTTGATGACGCCCGCGATGCCCGCGGCTGCTTCCAGGTGCCCGATGTTCGTCTTGGCCGAGCCGATCAACAGCGGGCGGCTGGGTTCGCGTCCGGCGCCGAGCGCCGCACCTGCGGCCTGGGCCTCGATCGGGTCGCCCAACGATGTCCCGGTGCCGTGCGCCTCCAGGTATCCGACATCGCTGGGTTCGAGGTCGGCGCGCTTCAGTGCATCGGCGATAACCCGTTGCTGGGCAATGCCGTTCGGCACCGTCAAGCCGCCCGATGCGCCGTCCTGGTTGACCGCGCTGCCGCGGATCACTGCCCGAATCCGGTCACCGTCGCGGATCGCGTCCTCGAGGCGCTTGATAACGACGACCCCGCAACCCTCGCCGCGCACATAGCCGTCCGCGGCCGCGTCGAATGTCTTGCACCGGCCGTCGGGCGCGAGCATGTTCGCGCTGGAGAACGTGATCATGGTCGCCGGGCTGAGCAGCACGTTCGCGCCGCCTGCCAGCGCGAGGTCACATTCTCCCAAGCGCAGCGCTTGGCACGCCTGATGGATTGCCACCAGCGACGAGCTACACGCCGTGTCGACGGCGACCGCGGGACCCTGTAGCCCCAGCCGATAGCTGATCCGGCCGGCCGCTGCCGCATTCGACGTCCCGATCGCCGTGTAGGCCTCGATCTCGGAGTAAGTCTGCGCGTCGGAGATCATGCCCAGGTAGTCGTGGGTGGCCAAGCCCACGAAAACTCCGGTGTTGGTGTTGGCCAGAGCCGTCGGAGCAGTGCCCGCATGTTCCACTGCACGCCACGCCGTCTCCAGCAAAATCCGATGCTGTGGGTCCATCAATCTGACCTCGCGCGTCGACATGCCGAAGAACGGCGCGTCGAACCCCGCCACGTCATCGACGAAACCGGCGCGACGCGTCACGACCTTGCCGGGCGCACCGGGTTCCTGGTCGAAGAATTCGTTGACATCCCAGCGATCCTTGGGCACCTCAGATGTCGCGTCGCGGCCCTCGCGCAGCACGTCCCAAAACTCATCGGCATCCCGGGCACCCGGGAAACGCGCTGCATAGCCGACGATTGCAAAACGCTGGGCCGGCTCGAACGGACGCTCGGCGGGTCCCATGCAGTTGTCCTCCTGGCATTGGTCATAACGTGACTTTGCGGGACAACCTGTCGCGCCTGAAGGTGACTCTGGCCCCGACTGGACACTATTGCACGAGCACCTGTGGCATGCGCGTCGTCGCGGTCCGGGCTCGGCCGGCGCAAGGTGGCTGCGGTCGAACCGAGGGTATGTTGACGCAGCAACGGGTGATGCCGGACCGGAGCCGGCCAAAGGAGGACGACGGTTTGCGCATCGGGAAAATCACGGTTGGCGCCCTCGATGAATGGTCGTTGAAATCAGGCTCGGTCACCTCCTGGCATCCGACGGCCGCGGCTCAGGAAAAGGCGCGACATGCGCCGGTGAGTTCGGTGCCAGTCAGCTACATGCAGCGCCAACACCTTCGTAACTACTGCGAACGGACAGCAGCGGGGCTGAACTTTTCCCGGCAGATCATCGCCAGCTGTGAGGTGGCCGGCCAGTGCGATATCTCTGCCATGGATCACGCCGTCAACGCCTACCTGCGTCGCCACGACACGTTCCGCAGTTGGTTCGAGCAGACCGGTGATGGAGATTTCATCAGGCATGCCATCAGCGATCCGGCTGACATCGAGTTCGTGCCGATCGATCACGGCCATATGACGGCCGACGAGATTCGTGCTCACGTCGTAGCGATACCAAGTCCGTTGGAGTGGGGCTGCTTCACCTTCGGGATAATCCAGAACGAGAGCGACTTCACCTTCTTTGCCGCCATGGATCACGTGCACGGGGATGCGACGTTGATCGGCACAACGATGTTGGAAGCCAACGGAATGTATTCGGCGTTGAGCGGTGGCGGTCAAGCCCTTACGCTTCCGGGTGCCGGTAGCTATGACGACTTTTGTGTCCGCGAGCGCGAAAACACGTCAGCGCTGACGGTGGATTCCCCGGGGGTACGCGCGTGGATTGACTTCGCCGAAAACAACGGTGATGACTTTCCTGAATTCCCGCTCCCGCTGGGTAACCCGCAGGAGTCGACCAGCAGCGGCATGACCTCTGAAATCCTGATGGACACGGCACAGACGGAACGCTTCGAATCAGCCTGCACCGCGGCCGGCGCGCGCTTCGTCGGCGGCTTGTTCGCTTGTCTCGGCCTGGTGGAGCACGAGTTCACCGGTGCTCTCACCTATTACGGGCTCACTCCGAGGGATTCCCGCACAGCCGGCGACAATTTCATGACGCAGGGTTGGTTTACCGGCTTGATCCCGATCATCGTCCCGATAGCGGCGACCTCGTTCAGCGATGCCGCATGGGCGGCGCAG
>JAVRPX010000895.1:0-4197 GCA_032161985.1 Mycobacterium sp. | reverse complement strand
TGGTCACGAAGGACCACGCCGCAGCGGGCAAGATCGTCGTGCTGATGGGCGCGGTCGGGACCGTCAAACCCGAGGCAGAGGCCGCGAAGGATCTGGAAAAGTTCGCCACCCCGCTGACCATGACGTCGCTTGGCGACATGAGCTACGCCGAGATCGGCAAGCAGCTGTCGACGTTGGCCGACGCCTACGACGTCAAGCTGCCCCGGGAACTGGTGCTGATCGGCAAGCAGTTCCTCTACGTCGAGCGATACATGAAGCTGCTGGCCCCCAAGTGGCAGATGATGTCCGACCCGCAGCTGACCGGATACTTCGCCAACTTCATGGTCGAGGTCAGCCGCGAGCACACCGACGAGGGCTTGCCCGAGGAGCATCCATCCGAGGAGGTCGAGGCATAGATGGAGGTCCGAACCGGAACCGCAAGGACGGGCGGCTCGGCTGATCCGATTGACATCTACTACGAGGACATGGGCGATCCCAACCACCCGGCCGTCCTGCTGGTCATGGGTCTCGGTGCGCAATTGTTGTTGTGGCGCACGGAGTTCTGCGAGAAGCTCGTCGACCAGGGTCTGCGCGTCATCCGCTATGACAATCGCGACGTCGGCCTGTCGACGAAGGTGACCGGCAAGCACACCGGCGCGTCGCTCGCGCCCCGGATGGTCCGCTCGTTTCTCGGCCTGCCCAGTCCGGCCGTCTACACGCTGGAGGACGTGGCCGACGACGCGGCAGCGCTGTTGGATCACCTGAAGATCGACACAGCGCACATCGTCGGTGCCTCGATGGGCGGCATGATCGCTCAGGTCTTCGCGGCCCGGCACAAGGTGCGAACCAAGACACTTGCGATCATCTTCTCGAGCAACAACCAGCCGCTGCTGCCGCCACCGGGACCCAAACAGCTGCTGGCCATTTTGCAGAAGCCCAAGGACACGACGCGCGAGGCAATCGTCGAGAACGCGATCCGGGTAACCAGAATCACCGGCAGCCCCGGCTATCCGGCGCCCGAGGAGCGCATCCGCGCCGAGGCGCTCGAGGGCTACGACCGGTCCTACTACCCCGCAGGCGTTGGCCGCCATTTCGCCGCGATCCTCGGCACCGGCAGCCTCCTCAGCTACGACCGGCAGATCAGCGTCCCGACCGTGGTGATCCACGGGAAGGCCGACAGGTTGATGCGACCGTTCGGCGGACGGGCGATCGCCCGCGCCATCAAGGGTGCCCGGCTGGTGCTGTTCGACGGCATGGGACACGACCTGCCTCGCGAGCTGTGGGACGACATCGTGGGGGAACTCGAGACAAACTTCGCTGCCACCGGCTAGGACCTGCGGCTGAGCGTCTCGAGTCGTTAGCTAGCGCAACGGCCGCGTAGCATGCGGAGTTGAGTGCTTCAGGCTTTGCAAGTCATCGGCGACGCCGGGCAAAGCTTCTGAACGGTCAGAAAGGCACTGAGAACATGGCTCGAGCAGCCAAATTGAAGCCCCACTTTGAAGACGTCCAGGCCCACTACGACCTGTCCGACGAATTCTTCCGGCTGTGGCTGGATCCCACCCAGACGTACAGCTGCGCGTATTTCGAACGCGACGATATGACACTGGAAGAGGCCCAGCTCGCCAAGATCGACCTGGCGCTGGGCAAACTCGGGTTGGAACCTGGGATGACGCTGCTCGACGTCGGCTGCGGTTGGGGTTCGACGATGATGCAAGCCATCGAGAAATACGATGTCAATGTCGTCGGGCTGACCCTCAGCGAGAACCAAAAGGCCCATGTCGAAACGCTTTTCGCTCAGTCTGACAGTGCACGCAGCAGGCGGGTGCTTCTGCAAGGTTGGGAGCAGTTCGACGAGGGGGTCGACCGGATCGTCTCGATCGGCGCGTTCGAGCACTTCGGTTTCGACCGCTACGACGACTTCTTCAAGATGGCCTACGCCGCGCTGCCCGATGACGGCGTGATGCTGCTGCACACGATCACCGCGCTGACGCTGCCGCAGATGGCCGATCGAAAAATTCCGCTCACCTTCGAGGTCGCGCGGTTCGTGAAGTTCATCCTCACCGAGATCTTCCCCGGGGGCCGGCTACCGTCGATCGAGAAGGTCGAAGAGCACGCGACACCGGCAGGCTTCACGCTAACCCGCAGGCAGTCGCTGCAGCTGCACTACGCCCGCACCCTGGACAGCTGGGCCGAGGCGCTCGAAGCGCATAAAGACGAGGCGATCGCCGTGCAGTCGGAAGAGGTTTACGACCGCTACATGCACTACCTGACCGGCTGCGCCAAGGGTTTCCGGATGGGCTACATCGACGTTCACCAGTTCACGCTGGCGAAGTAGCGGACGCTTTATGGCCGAGCTCACTCCTCATTTCGAGGATGTGCAGTCGCACTACGATCTGTCCGACGACTTCTATCGGCTGTTTCTGGATGCGACGCAGACCTACAGCTGCGCCTACTTCGAACGCGACGACATGTCGCTCGAAGAGGCTCAGATCGCCAAGATCGACCTGTCGCTCGGCAAGCTTGGCCTGCAGTCCGGCATGACGTTGCTCGACATCGGTTGCGGCTGGGGCGCCACCATGCGGCGGGCCGTCGAACAGTTCGACGTCAATGTCATCGGGCTGACGCTTTCGAAGAATCAACGCGACCACGTCGAGAAGGCGTTCGCGGCTGTGGACAGTCCGCGATCCATGCGGGTGCTGCTGGAGGGTTGGGAGCAGTTCGACGAGCCGGTCGACCGGATCGTCTCGATCGGCGCATTCGAGCACTTCGGCCACGACCGTCACGCCAATTTCTTCAAGATGGCCTACGCCGCGCTGCCCGATGACGGCGTCATGCTCCTGCACACCATCACCAGGCTGACGCTGGCGGAGCTCAAAGAGCGGGGCATACCGCTGACCATGGATGCCGCGCGGTTCGCCAGCTTCATTTCGAAAGAGATCTTCCCCGGCGGGCACTTGCCGACGATCGAGGCCGTCGAAGAGCAAGCGACCGCCGCCTGCTTCACGATCGCTCGCACCCAGTCGCTGCAGTTGCATTACGCGCGGACGCTGGAAACCTGGGCGCAGACTCTGGATGCGCAGCGGGGCGAGGCGATCGCTGTCCAGTCCGAAGAGGTGTACCAGCGGTACATGAAATACCTGACCGGATGCGCGGACATGTTCCGTAAGGGCTACATCGACGTCAACCAGTTCACACTTCAGAAGTAGCGCCCAAATTGGAGTCCGGCCCCCGCTAAACGCTATGGTGTACCGCTTGAGAGGCGTGTTCGCACGTCGACGGACCCTGCCGGGGTACGGTCGCAGCACCATTGCATCACCGAGAAAGGCCAACCAGGGAAATATGTCTGATAACTCAACCGGCACGAAGGATATGCGCCCGCACTTTGAGGACATCCAGGCTCATTACGATCTGTCAGACGACTTCTTCGGTGTGTTCCAGGACCCGACGCGCAAGTACAGCTGCGCGTACTTCACTGGCCCGAACGTCACGCTGTCGGAGGCGCAGATCGCTAACGTCGACCAGCACCTCGACAGGCTCGATCTCAAGCCGGGCATGACGCTGCTCGAGGTCGGCTGCGGCTGGGGGCTGACCCTGCAGCGCGCGATGGAGAAGTACGACGTCAACGTCATCGGCCTGACGCTTTCCAAGAATCAGCAGGCCTACTGCGACCAGCTGTTGGCCACGGCCGACAGCGACCGGTCATTCGACGTACGGCTGGAGGGCTGGGAGCAGTTCCACAGCCCGGTCGATCGGATCGTGTCCATCGAGGCGTTCGAGCACTTCGGCAGGGACCGCTGGGATGACTTCTTCAAGACCTGCTTCGAGATCCTGCCCGACGACGGCCGGATGACGATTCAGAGCAGCGTCGGCTATCACCCGTACGACCTCGCCGAGCGCGGCAAGAAGCTGACGTTCGAACTGGCCCGCTTCGCCAAATTCATTATCACGGAGATCTTCCCGGGCGGCCGGGTCCCGACCACCCAGATGATGGTCGATCATGGTGAGAAGGCCGGCTTCGTGGTGCCGGAGACGTTGTCGTTGCGCAACCACTACATCAAGACGCTCGGCATCTGGGCCAGTCGTCTCGAGCAGCACAAGGACGAGGCGATCGCCGCGACCGACGAAGAGAACTACCACCGGTACATGAAGTACCTGACGGGCTGCCAGTACTACTTCGTCGACGAGGCCATCGACGTCAGCCTCGTCACCTACCTGAAG
>JAVRPX010000894.1:0-3816 GCA_032161985.1 Mycobacterium sp. | reverse complement strand
GTACAACGGAGTCCGGTTGAGCGATGGTGCGGTCCTGACTCTCAAGGACGTTTCGGTGACTCCCAGCGGTTTCGAGGCCCACAACGACGGTGCAACCTACGCGGTCTCTTCCAAAGAGTTGGTCGCCACGTCGGGCGGTGCGATTCTGGCCCGTGACGCCATGGTCGAGTATCGAGTACGGAGCCCGGCCCATTGAAGCTCGCCGAGGAACTGCGTTGTGGAGGTCTTCAGGTCCGGCGTCCTGCATTCGAGCCCGGACATTTGCGCGCCCTGCGTCGTCTTCCTGACCGCTGATTGAGCCGAGACCAACTCTGATCTGCGGCGCCCCCATAGCCCAATTGGCAGCGGCGGCGGACTTCAATCTGCACAGTGTGCGCTCGAATCGCATCTTTAGGCACCATCGTTGTAGTAGCTGGGCCGAGCAAAATTCCGTCGTTTTCCGACGATGAGGCGCGGCGGTAGGGGCTCCTCGTATTTGCCCTGTTTTCTCCCGCGAGTTCTACGAACGGGTTCTCCCATTTGATTAGGCAAAATAAAGGCCTTCTACCATTTGATTAACCAATCTTTGGGCGTCCAGATTCTTTCCAATCTGATACATTCTTTTTAGGGCTTGACGCGCGGTCAGCCGAGCCCTAAAAGGGGGGCACGGCTCATGTTTAAATTTCACGGCTTTCAGCGAGCATCCCTACGCATTGCGGCGCACATCGTCGTCGTGCTGGCACTTGCAGGCGTGGTGACCCTGCTCGCCGTCCGGGCCTTCGAGAGACTGCAGCCTGACGAGAGCAGGCAATACAGCAGCCAGGTCAATCCGCAACCGGACGAGAAGAAGCTCTTCGTTCCGAATCCGTCGCTGCTGGTAATCACCGATTCGCTGGGCGTAGTTACCGACGCGGTGGAGGGAAAGGTCTACCCTGAGCTGCTCGGTGAAAAACTGGGGTGGAATGTTGCGGCGGATGCTGTGCCTGCGCGAGGATATGTGACAACGGACCTTAACGTTATCGGTATCAACCGAATAATCCCCCCCGCTATCGATAACCTGCAGTATGTCGCGGAGCACTATAGAGCCGATTACATCGTCGTTGATCTCGGCAGGAATGATCTCGGCAAGGATCCGGCTATTGTCGAACCGGCCGTGAACGATTACTTGACGCAGCTGCGTGCCTACTATCAGCGGGCAACGATCGTTGTCATTGTTCCGTGTCCCGTCTCGTCCTCGAAAAACCCTCTAACTCTGGGTACTTGGCCGGTGGTCGCCCCAGCGATACGGGCGGTGGCGGGAAAGATCGGGGCGCATATATTCGACCCCCTCACCGAGGGTTGGTACCAAAACATCGATCTGGCGCCATTGCAGGTGTCCGACCACAATCATCTGAACAGCGCAGGTGCTGAGTTCTACGCGCAGAAGATTGTCGATGGTATGCGGCCATTGGGCATTAACTAGTATCCGAGTCGGCTCACGGGGCAAAGTGAGCGTCGGTCCGCGGCGGGACTGTCCGCGGGCCGCTGCTTGTCAATCGCCACTGATGCTCCTATGCACCTCTCGACCCCGACGATCCGATCAGGGCGTCGCTGGAGCGCACCACGGCTGGCGGCTGAGGACGGCAACCGTAACGGCGTCGTGCGCATTGAGGACGGTCGCGTCAAAGCCGGCCCACGAACCCCGAATCAATCGATATCAGCGGAGTCCGCCGGCGACGTCGTACTCCAGGTCTTGGATGTAGGGCGTGTTCGTCACGGTATAGGGCGATTGCACCGTGGTGACCGTGGTGTTGTTCCGCACCATGGTCACGGAGACGGTGCCTTCGCGCAGCGGGGCCGAACAGACACTCCGCCCGGCGCCGACGCTGCACGAAGACGTCACTCCGCCGACGGTCAAATAGACGGTCGCGGGTGCGGTCGCGAACACGACCACCTCGACATTGTTAACCGGAGCTGGTGTCCCAGGCCGGATCTGCATCTGCACGGTGTCTACGTATTGCGACTGCGAGTCGGCGAATTGCGACCGATGCGAGACGTACATCGCGTCGCGCACCACCGTCGGCGCGAAGCCGTACTTGTACTGCGCAATGTAGTAGGCCTGCATGTCGAGCATCCGCCAGCCGTGTTCGACCGACGGTGCCATGGCCGTCATCTCGGCGTAGTCGTTCCACGTGAGGAGGTCGACCCATTCCGCATGCTCGTTGAGAGCGATCTGCCAACTGTTGGAGTTGGTCACCGAGTTCTGGGCTTCCTCGTAGACCCCTTCACGTGGCCGATTGTCTTGGAACGCAACGGGTTGCATCCAAATCTTGCCCAGCGCGTGCGCTTTCTCGACGAGGCTGACCTGCGACCCGGGGTTGCTGTTCGTCGGATCGGTGTAGACCGGGTTACGTCCACCCCAGTTACTGAATCCGTAGCTGATGGGCGCGAAGGAATCCATGCTGTTGTAGGGGTCGTAGACGAAGGTGGGGACGAAGGCGACATCCACGCCGTACGTGCTGCGAAGAATGGTGAGACTGTTGCTCCACCACGTGGCCGTCTTGGCCTCGGCATAGAACGCCCCGAGTACGACACGGCCGTCGCTCAGTCGTTGGGCGGCGGGGGAGGTCAGGTAGGGGGCGAACGCTGCCGCGAACTGGGCTTCGGTCATACCCCCCAAGGGACCCCCCATGTCGGCGGTGGGCTGAATCTTGAATCCGGCTGTCGCCTGCGCGGCCCTGTAGAGCGCGTCGATCACCGAGTCCTGGTAGCCGGGGCCGAGGATGTCGACGGCGAAACCGTCGATGCCGACACTCTTCGCCTGGTTCACCTCGGTCAGGGCGTCGTAGTAGCGCCAGTCCGGGTCATTGATCGGATCGATGGGTAACGGCCTGTCCCGCAGATAGCCGCCGTACGCCGCGTGCACGCCGTTTTCGCCGGCCGGGTTCAGGTACTGGGTGGTGTAGTAATCCTGGGCCGCGGGCAGGTTGTCCAGCGATATGGGGAACCACGGCACATAGTGGGCGAAGACCTGCTGGTCGGTCTGGCCGATCGGCATGTCGAATGGCAGATACGGCGTCGACTGAAGGTTGCCAGCAGGTGTGATGGGGACCGTGACGGTGACGTTGGCGGTGGCGGCTTGGGTGTCGGCGATGCGGACGGTGAAGGTGTCGGTGTCGAGGCCGGGGGTTTGGGCGGCTTGTTGGCGGGCGGCGGCGGTGGGTGTGTAGGTGTAGGCGCCGGTGGATGTGTTGACGGTGACGCTGCCGCCGGTCGGCGTGGTGGTGACCGTGTAGCCCAGGGTGTCGCCGTCCCAGTCGGTGACGTTGAGTGATCCGCTGACCGCGCCGGTGGTGGCGTTGGGGCTGCCGACGGTGGGCGCGCCGTTGACGGTGGGTGCGGTGTTGCCGCGGGTCAGGGGCAGCACGCGTAGTGCCGTATCGGCGAGATCGCTGACGTAGAGGGTTCGTCCGTCGGGGCTGACGGCGATGACATGGGTGTTGGTTTCGGGTGCGGTGTCGATCTGCGTGGTGCTGATCACGGTGTTGGTGTTGGTGTCGAGCACTGCGACCTTGTCGTCGGCAGTGGCGACGTAGACCAAGTTGTTCTTGAGGGTCAGTCCCCAGGGCTGGGTTCCGACCGCGACGGTGGTGACGGCGTTGTTGGCGGTGGTGTTGATCACCGACACCGTGCCGGCCCCGGAGTTGGCCACATAGACGCGGCCGTCGGTATTCACCGCTATTCCGAACGGGTTGGCGCCCACCGTAATCGGTGACCCGACGACGGTGTTGGTGGCGGTGTTGATCACCGACACCGTGTTGCCGGAGTAGTTGGCGACATAGACCCGGCTGTTGTCGG
>JAVRPX010000893.1:0-3988 GCA_032161985.1 Mycobacterium sp. | reverse complement strand
TGAAGCTCGCGTTCGACACCTTTGCCAAGCGGTCGGAGCTCGAGGTCGGCGACCTGCGTGCCGCGATCGCCGACGTGCGGCCTGACGTGCTGATCGTCGACTCGAATTGCGGCGGCGCGGCGACAGTTGCCGATGTCAGTGACCTACCGTGGCTGTCGTTTTGGCCGCATACCCCTTACCTTCGATCGCGCGGTATGCCCCCATTGGGGCCGGGGTTGCGGCCGTGGCCCGGCATGATGGGCCGCGTGCGCGACGGGGCGTTGCGGCCGTTGCTAACCGGATTTGTCGAGAGGCCGATGCTCCCGCGGCTGAACAAGCTTCGCGCCGAGCTCGGAGCCGCTCCCGTCGACTCCGCCGACGCCTATCTGCGGCGCGCACCGCTGATGCTCGTCGCGGGGGGTGAGCCTTTCGAGTATCCCCATCCGGATTGGGGCGACTCCGTTCAGATGATCGGTCCGTGCTCCTTCGATCCCTCCGCCGGATTTGTTCCGGACTGGCTGGACGACATCGACCGCGACATCGTGCTGGTTTCGACATCCACGGAACGCGTGGGGAACAACAACCTGGCCCAACTAACGATGCTGGCTCTTGCCGACGAGCCGTTCCATGTGATCGCGACCTTTCCCGCCGGGATGCCTGACGACATCACGGTGCCGCCGAACGCGACAGTCCGCGAGTTCGTGCCCCACAGTGTCGTGCTGGACCGCGCTGTCTGCGCCGTGACGCACGGCGGGATGGGCACTACTCAAAAGGCCCTCGAGCGCGGGGTGCCGGTGTGCGTGGTGCCTCACGGGCGCGACCAATTCGAGGTCGCCCGCCGGGTCGAGGTCTCCCGATGCGGAACGCGTCTACCGGACAGGCGGCTGACCACGGCGCGCTTACACGCCAAGGTGCACCGCGCGATGACCATGTCCGCCGGAGCGCGCCGCGTGGCGCAGGGGTATGCCGCGACCGGCGGCGTCGCGCGCGGCGCCGACCTCATCGAGCAACGGCTACTCGGCCAGAGAACAGTCAGCCGAAGTGCACCCCGCGCGCCAGCGGTAACTCCGAGGAATAGTTGACCGTGTTGGTCGGCCGGCCACCGTAGCGGGCCGCTCGGCGGCCTTCGGCAGCGGCGCGGTCTCATCAAGCACCGCCTGCTCCACCGAGCCAGCGACGTCCGGATTTCGTTGACTCAAATGATTCACCTGACCGACGCGTTTCGGCTTCGGAGACTTCAGCTCCGCGCCGGTCGGAAACGCGACCTCCGTCACCCGCAGGGTTGAGCCGGTGGGGTCCGTCCTGTGGGCGGTTCGTCAACGGCCAAGGCTTGCGGTGAGTTTCGGCGCCACCCGCAGCACGTTGGCCGCGATGGTCAGGGCGGGGTTGAGCGCAGCCGAGGACGGGAAAAACGAGCCGTCGAGGATCCACAAGTTGGGCACGTCGTGGCTGCGGCACCATGGGTCGAGGACGCTGTCGCGAGCGTCGGCACCGGCGACTGCGGTTCCACACATGTGGCCATTGGCAGTTATGCCTTTGCGCTCGGTCACGATGATCGGGTAGCCCGCCTTTCGGACCGCGCGCGATACGCGCTTGACCAACTCAACGTGCGGTGTGACGTTGTTCGGTGTCCAGTCCAAGATGGTCTTGTCACCATCGATCCGGACACGGCTCTCCCGCCGAGGCAGATCCTCGGTGGTGAGATAGATGTCCAGGCTCCGGTCGGTCGCCAACTTCAGCGCCCATCGTGGTGCCCAGGGATGCGCGCCTTTGACATGGGCGGACTGCAGCTTTCCGAGCATCTGTAAGTTGCCCAGCGGATAGGGCGTGTCCGGGCCTGCGACGTACCAGTCGTTGAGTCCGAGGGTCTTCTGCCACGCGGTCCGGTTCCGGCGGACCGGGCTGACGCCTACGAGGAAGGTGCTGTTGTGCACCATGTAGTTGCGCCCCACCAGCCCCGACGAATTCGCCACGCCGTTCGGGTGCGCGTCGGTGGCAGAACGCATCAGTATCGTCGCGGAATTGACTGCGCCCGCGCACACGACGAACGCATCGCCTTGGATCAGAATGGGCCGCCCGTTCACGACGGCCTCTGCGGCGGTCACCCGTGATCCGTCCGGGTTGGTGAGCAACCGGTCCACCCTGGTCTCGATGAGGATGCGAACATTGCCCGAGCGCAGCGCGGGCCCCAGGGCGCGGTTCTCTGCTTCGCTCTTTGCGTCGTTCTGAATCGGCAGGCCGTCCGCCGCCTTGACCGCTCGCCGCTCGTCCATGGTCTCCACGTTCATGCCGCAGGCCATGTGGAAGGGGTGCAGTCCCTGACGTTTCAACGCGCCCGCGAAGCGCTCCACGGTGGGTTCGTGTTCCAGCGCCGGACGGGGAAAGTCGCACGAGCGGGATGGTTCGGTGGGATCTTCGCCGGTCCGGCCATGGACTTCGTAGAGCGCTTCTGCCGCGCAATAGTAGGGCTCGATATCGTCATAGCTGAACGGCCACTTTGGTGAGACGCCGCCGTGGTGCCGCACTTCTTCGAAGTCCGTGCGCCGGAAGCGGGACAGGCTGGCTCCGTAGAACTTGGTATTGCCGCCCACCCAGTAGTGCACCCCTGGGTCGAACGGCGTGCCGGTGTGTCCGTCGAACCATGGCTCGGCGGTCTTATAGCGCTTCTTGACGAACATTTCTTCGACACTTGCGTTTTCGGGTTCGCGTGGAAGAAAGCGCCCGCGCTCGACGACCAGAACGGACAGTCCGGAGTCCTTGAGCGCCCACGCCAGGGTGGAGCCGCCCATTCCCGAGCCGATGATCACCACGTCGGCGGTGAGGGCATCGCGGTCGGCAGGATGCACGATGGCAGTTGACCGTAGCGGGTCGTTGCTGTCCGACACGCTGGGCGGAGCGGTCATCGGGGGTCATCCTTCGGTCGACGGGCCGTGAAGGATCGTAGATTAAGGCCCACCTTGACACGGATCGGTCTGCAATCCCAGGCGAGGTGCACCGCGCTGGACATGCGCCTAGCGTCGTCATATACAGCCACTCCTATGCGGGGAAGGAGCGCTCACCATGACGATTGCGCAGCCCATCGAAGACACGTCGATCAGCGCCGAACTGAGGCTTTTGTGGGTGGAGTTGACCTCGACATGCAACCCTGCGTGCGTGCACTGCTACGCCGAGTCAGGCCTACAGGTCAGAGACCACAACCATCTCGTGGCGAACGGCACGTCACTTGTTCTGGCGGTCGGTGACGCCGTTGTCTTCGACGCAACCCGGCTTGATCACCACACCACTCCGCTCGTCGCGACCGATGAAGACGCAGAGCCACAAGGGATGGTGCTTGTCGGTCCATACTTCCTGCGGGGATCGGGCCCGGCGCGCAATTGACGATGAATTTGCCGGACCGAATGCGCGACCGCTGGAAGAACCGGCCCGATCTAGCGGTGGGCGAGGGCGCCGTGTCGTGGCACTTGCTGATGCGCGACTATCCCCAGGTTGTGAGCCTGGCCCGATCGGCTCAGCAGCGTCTAGCGGGATTCGACGGCCTGCACATGACGCCGCTGCAATGGCTGCACATCACCACTTTGTACGCCGGACCGGCCGCCGCCTTCTCCCCAAATCAGCTGCGGCAGATGACCGACAGCGCCACCGACCTTTTGGCCGAAACACCTCCGGCCGCCGTCACCCTCGGCCAGGTCCTCTACCACCCCGAAGCCATCGTGCTCGGCGTCTCACCTACCGAGACGCTGACCGCGATCTATGACGCCGCACGCTCGGCAACCCACCAGGTCACCGGGGAGCAGGCACGGCATGACAACCCTGCGCACTGGATACCGCACATCACTGTCTGCTACAGCACATCTAGCCAGCCCGCCAAGCCCATCGTCGAAGCGCTCGGCACGCGGCTGCCCAGATGCGACATTGACATAGGTGCCCTCAGCCTCATCGTCCAGCACGGCCCTGAACGCGCGTGGGACTGGAGCATCATCAGCACGATCCGCCTGGCCAGGTCAGCGCA
>JAVRPX010000892.1:0-2673 GCA_032161985.1 Mycobacterium sp. | reverse complement strand
AAGGACCGGTGTTAGTGACTGCGCTACCCGCTAATACGGCGAAGGGCGCGGCGGTCCCCAGTCCGACCGTGGGCTGAGCCGCTGATGCGACCCCGCGGGAGATCGTCACCGCCACGGCGGTCGCGATTGCCGCGATTGCCGCGATTGCAACACACCAGCGATATAAAGAGCGCTTTCGGGTCGGATTATGGACTGTTATCACGAATTGGCCCTTCACCGTGGACGGGTTGACGATGGGAATCATTCGCAGGCGGGGCGGTAAGTGTCAACGATCAAGTCGGCGTGTCGGCTAATTCAGTGATATGTCGTCACATTGCGAGATAAGTCGACGTTAGATGAAAAGTTAGCAAATACGTTAATTGATGGGCGCTGCTGACCATTCTCTGGTCAATTCTGTCCAAATTATGGTCCAAAGAGACCCGAAACGTGAAGAAGCGCCAGACAACGCTGTTGCTCCACAGGACCGCGACCCTGTGATGCCAGTGAAGCCGAACCAGGTCTACCCCTGTGTATCTGCGGTACCAGAGCCAACCCCTAGCACCAGGCGCGGGCCGGACGAGTTGGTGATTGACCGATTTCACCAAGCGGATTGGCCGTTCAATCCTGTGTGTCGCGGGCATGACGATACGGTGCGCCACTGCCGCAATTACAGCATGGTAAGTATCAGGCAAACGATTCAGGCGCTTCAGTTCCGACTCAGCAGACAGGATCGTTGCTGCATTCAGCAAAGACAGGGTCTTGGCTCCCCACCGTTCCGGCGTAACTACATACGACGCCATAGTCATAGAGGGAGCTTGGGTGTTGCCGATGTTTACCTCATCCGATGTTATTCGAATAAGGCTTACCTAGTGTCCGTGTTTGAAGTTGTTGGGCCGTGTGCTTTGGCGAGGATTTGCTCGGGGCTTTTGGTCCAGACGAATGGATGTGCGCGCGGGTTCCAGCCGTTGATGAAGGCCTTGATGGCGGTGGTCGGGTCGTGGACGCTGCGGAAGATGCCGCGGTGGATGGCTTGGCGTTCGATGATGCCGAACCAGACCTCGACCAGGTTCATCCATGACGCCGATGTGGGTGTGAAATGCACTTTGATGCGCGGGTTTTCGGCCAGCCAGTCGCGCACCGGCTGCTTCTTGTGGGCCCCGGTCTTCGTTGAATTTGAGGTGGCGGTCCCTCGCCTGAGGCCTGCCTGATGGTAGGTCTTCGGGTGAACGACCAAGAACACCCACGAAGGAAGGGACCGCCATGAGAACCGTACCTACTATTCGCGTTGCTGACACGGCCGATGCCGTGGTGTTGCCTGATCTGCCGGAGGAGATCGCACTGGCGCTGACCGATATCGCTGGCGCGGCGCGAGAGGGGCTGTTGGCGATGAGCGTGGCCGCCGGGATGGCGGTGATGCGGGCATTGTTCGAGGCCGAGATTGCTGAGGTGGCCGGACCGAAGCAGTTCGGGGATCTGGGAGTCGACGCATCAGGACAGGAATCGGTGCAGTCGGTGCCGGGTCAGGTGGGGGGCGCCGCCGAGACGAACGGTTGCCAGCAGGGTCCGCAATTCTTCCTTGACGATCCAGGCGGTCAGGATCTGCGCGCTCGGGTCCTCGGCCTGGATCTGGTCCCACATCTTCGCAAAGCTTCCCTGCGACAAGCGTTCCCGAACACGTAGCAGGCGGCGCCGGTTGGCCCACTCGGGGTCGATCTTGCGTCCGCGGCGCTCGCGCAGGTCCCAGGTGATGCGGCGGCGGACCTTGGTCAGTGCGTCGTTGGCCAATTTCACCAGGTGAGAATGGTCGACCACCAGGGTGGCGTTGGCCAACAGCCCCGGCGTGCGGACCGCGGAGGCGTAGGCGGCGGCCGGGTCGATCGCCACGTACTCGACGCCCTCTCGGAAAGGCGCGCTGCGCTCGGACAGCCACGCGATCACCGTGGCACCGGTGCGGCCCTCGCGCTGCCCGAGCAGGCCCTGGTCACCGGCCAGGTCGACGAAGCCGGTGTCCCACGGGTCGACCCGCACCCAGCGGCCGGTCTCGATGCAGTGCTCCCAGCGGGGCTTACCGCGGCGGGTCTCATCGATGCCCAGCACCCGGGTGGTTTCCGGCTCGCCCAGCCGCTCGGCATGGGCGACGAAGGCGCGGTGCGTGGTCGGCCACGACACACCGTGCGCGATCGCGACCTCGGTCACCGAGCGGGCCGCCTCCCCGATCGCCGCGCCGATCGAACTGCGCAACCGCCGGGTGCTCCGCGCCCGTGCCGGCACCTGCGCGATCGCCTCGGTAAACGAGGATCGCTTGCAGTAATCCTCCCGGCACCGCCAGCGGGACTTGTTCCACCGCACGATGATTCGGTCCTGACCGTACGGGATGTCCTTGGGTGAGGTAGACACCCGGTCCTTGCGCGAAGCGGACAACACCCCGCACGATGGGCACGCGGCCGCCGTCTCTTCGTCGGTCACCACATGCACCACACGGGTCCCGTCGGCGAGCCGCTCGACACGCTCGACCCGCACACCCGGCAACCCGACCAACAATGTCGTACCGTCAGACACAGCCCTTGGCTCCTTCCTCCGCCTGAAATCCGCAACTTCAGACTTCGGAAGGCCAAGGGCCTCCCCATGCAACGACGGCCCTATGAGAGCGGAATCATAACTGCCCCATTAAAATTGAAGAGCCGCTTTGGTGGC
>JAVRPX010000891.1:0-2675 GCA_032161985.1 Mycobacterium sp. | reverse complement strand
TCGTGATTCCACAACAGATCGGGAGTGACATGTCTTCAACGGTCAACCACGTGGTGGTTTTCGTCCAGGAGAACCACACCACCGACAACTACTTCCGGTCGATGGCGGCCTGGGGCGCCAACGTGGCCACCGGTTGGCCGACCGCGACCAACCCGCCGGCCACCGATCACCCCCACGACCGGCACGCCTACGCGCGATGGCTGGCCGCCCAACAAGCCGGCGGCGCAACCTCGGGGTTCCACGTCCAGTTCGACACCTCCGCTGTGTTGCCGTTCTACGCCTATCTCGCCGCGACCGGTGCGTTCCTGGAGAACCACTGCTCGGGGTTCGGCACCAACTCCACGCCCAACCACTTGCTGATCGTAGGGGGCCAAACACCCACGCTGCGCAACCCGCCCCGCAGCGCGCCGCAACCCGAATGGGACATGCCGTCACTGCCCGGCCACGCCGAAGACCACGGGCTGAGCTGGACCTGCTACACCGGCAGCTCCGGGTACCCCGTCGAGTTCTACACCCAACTCAAAGGCTCGGCGAACATCGTCCGACAAGACCGCATCGCTGAGAACGCCGCGAACCTGACCGCGCTGTCGATGGTGTGGCACGACTCCCCCTACGACGAACACCCCGTCGCCGATGTCACGTTGGGCCACGACCAGATCTGGACCGATGTTGCCGCGCTCGCCGCGGCCGGGCGCTGGGATGACACCGTGTTTATGTTGACGTGGGACGACTGGGGCGGCTACGACGACCACGTCGCCACCCCCAACGTCGAACACACGCCCGACGGCATCCAACTCGCCTTCGGGCCGCGGGTGCCGCTGCTGATGTTCGGCGGCCCCGTCACACCCGGCATCGACAGTCGCTGGAATTCCCACGTGTCCATTCCCAAGACCGTGCTCGGCCTGCTCGGCCTCCCGGCGCTGGGCGTGGCACGGGTCGACGACGCCCCCAGCCTCGCCGACCTCATCGACTCATCGGTGTCACATCCGTCGCCACCAGCCTTCGGCACCACCATCACCCAACCCACACCACCGACTCCCACCCCGGCACCCGCCCCACCGCCGCCGCCGCCGGCCCCGCACTCCACCTCCGTCGGTCCGATCGTGCTGCGCGACGGCACAACCCTGCCGCCGCCCAACGACCAACCAATCACCGCACCCAAACTGAATCGCCCCGGTGAGTCCGGAGACTTTCCGATTTGAGGACTCAGCCGGCGGCTGGTCTCCGGGTTTGAGCGTAGTAGGCGGTCTCCAATTCGACGGGCGGGATGTCGCCGCAGTACTCGTAGAGGCGGTGGTGGTTGAACCAGTGAACCCATTCGGCGGTGGCGACCTCGACGTCCTCGATGGTGCGCCACGGCTTGCAGGGTTTGATCAACTCGGTTTTGTACAGACCGTTGATCGTCTCAGCCAACGCGTTGTCATACGAGCTGCCGACCGCACCGACCGAGGGTTGGATCCCGGCTTGCGCGAGGCGTTCGCTGAGCCGGATCGACGTGTACTGCGATCCCCGATCGGTATGGTGGACAACATCTTTCAGATCGAGAACACCTTCCTGTTGACGTGTCCAGATGGACTGCTCGATCGCGTCGAGCACTATCGAGGTCGCCATCGTTGATGCCACCCGCCAACCCAGGATCCGGCGTGCATAGGCATCGACCACGAACGCCACGTAGGCGAAACCCGACCAGGTAGAGACATAGGTCAGATCGGCGACCCACAGCCGATTCGGTGCCGGCGGGGCGAACTGGCGTTGGACAAGATCAGCCGGACGCGCTGCCGCCGGATCCGCAATCGTGGTGCGTCTGGGCTTGCCTCGGGTGGCGCCGGCCAGGCCGAGTTGGGCCATCAGCCGCTCCACGGTGCAGCGGGCCACCGTGGTGCCCTCGCGGTTGAGCGCCAGCCACACTTTGCGGGCTCCGTAGACCCCTTAGTTGGCGGCGTGGACCCGCGCGATCTGCACCTTGAGGTGCTCGTCGCGGACTTGGCGGCGGCTGGGCTCACGATTGAGCTGGTCGTAGTAGGTCGATGGGGCGATCGGCACATCCAGCTCGCTCAGCTGGGTGCAGATCGGCTCGACACCCCACCGCAGACCATCAGGGCCGTCGTGGTGGCCCTGATGATCGGCGATGAACCGGGTGATCAGTGCTGTGGCCGGTCGAGCTCGGCCGCGAAGAAAGCTGACGCTGTCTTCAAAATCGCATTGGCCCTCCGCAATTCAGCGTTCTCTCGCCGTAGGCGTTTCAACTCAGCGGACTCTTCGGTCGTGGTTCCCGGACGCGCGCCGCCATCAACCTGGGCCTGGCGCACCCACTTGCGCACCGTCTCCGCGCAGCCGACCCCCAGCAGCCGCGCGACTTCACTGATCGCCGCCCACTCCGACTCGTGCTGAGCACTGATCTCGGCGACCATCCGCACCGCCCGCTCACGCAGCTCCGGCGGGTACCTCCTCGACGAACCACCTGACATGACTCCAACCCTCCCAAGAAGTGGAGTCTCCGGACATGCCGGGGCGGTTCAGGCCGATCAGCGAATTCGCCGCGCAAACCGCGGCGCTTGCGTCGAGCGCGAAACCGCGTGGTCGATGCCCGGCGCACGCAGGTCCGGCTTGCGCTTCGCTGGTCCACAAAAGCACCGGTGCACGAAAAATAGGGAAAATTCCCCTTCAACTGCGCT
>JAVRPX010000890.1:0-2945 GCA_032161985.1 Mycobacterium sp. | reverse complement strand
ATTCGGCTGATGCTCGTTGCAATGTCAAACAGCTGACGTAACTCGTTATATGTCTCGCCTGTTTGCTTGGCGACGCAAGGTCTAGGCGACCCAGCGGGTACCGGCTAGGTTCGGCATTCGATGAGGTATTCGCCACCGACCTCGCAGTCAGCGAGCCAATGGCGCCGATTCAACGCTGCCCAACGGAGTCGGCGGGGGTAGATCGAGAGCGATCAGGCGAGGTCGAAACAGGGCTACCGGATCACGGGGCGGTGGAGCTGGCGAAGGCAGGGGCGACGAACCGACGCAGTATCGACCGGTAGCGTTTGAGATCGCCTTCGCCATCGTCTAAGCCGCGCATCACCATCCTCGCGAGGTTGCCCAACCACAGGTAGTAGTCCGCCCGGGGCGGCCCAGGTGGCAACTCATTGTTAGCGATTGCAGCGTCGAGGTAGGGATCAAAGAACTCGGCTCTGAGCATGCCCGACGTGCCCGAAGCGATCATTCGGCGGCCGAGGTTCGTGCCATCTGGGTCGATCACGTACCGGGTCAGGGGGTCGCGGCGACCGTGGTCGGCCGCGTAGAGGATCCCCTCGATCACCCGATCCGGAAAGTTGCTCTGTCGCGACATGGATTTGTGTGCCCCGCTGAACATCGCCCGCGCGTGCCGGATGTTGAGCTCGATCAGCAGATCGTCGCGATCGGCGAAGTAGCGGTAGACGCTGGGCCGCGACAATCCAACCTCGGAGGCAATGTCGTCCATTGTGGTCTTGCGGATTCCGTGGCGATCGATGCAGCGTTCAGCGGCGGTCAGGATGCGCTCGCGTGCGTCGTCCGTACTCGCGGATTCGGCTGACTTGGTGCGGGATCCTCGAGGCATGGTCCGATGTTACACGTAACGTCATACGTCCGTTGATCTTTGCTTCTGTGTTATCCGATGGCCGCCAACTTGACACGTGCCGACCTCACGTAGACACTGACTACTGACACTTCGCGTTATTTGTCAGTCATTGATGTAGGGCATTCATACCGCTTGAGCGAAGGAGTGCAATGATCCGCCTTGTCGCGCGCGCATGGGTGCCGCTGATCATGGTGATCGTGGTGGCGGTTGCGGCGTTCACCGTCTCGCGGCTGCATGGAGTCTTCGGCTCGGACATGTACCGCCCTGATACCGGCAACGCCGATGCGATCGTTCAGTTCAACCCCAAACGGGTGCTGTATGAGATTTTCGGCCCGGCCGGGACAGTGGCCGACATCAACTATTTGGATGCGGATGCTCAGCCGCAGCGTGTCGATAGGGCGACGTTGCCGTGGTCATTCGAGCTCGTCACCACGCTGACCGCGGTAGCGGCGAACGTGGTCGCACAGGGTGACAGCGACTCCATTGGTTGCCGCATCACGGTCAATGGTGATGTGCGCGAGGAGAATTCGGTAGACGCCTACCATGCTCAGACCTCTTGCCTGGTGAAGTCCGCATGAGCAATCGACACAGCTTGCCCTCCGACGCCGAGAAGCGGCCGTTCATTGCACGCGCGATCCGCGCGTTGTCGGTGCCGATCATCCTGGGCTGGCTGGCGCTAACGGTCGTGGTGAATGTTGTTGCACCGCAGCTCGAAGAGGTCGGCGCGGCGCACTCGGTCGCGATGACCGCGAAGGACGCTCCATCCACGATCGCGATGATGCGTATTGGCAAGAACTTTCAGCAATTCGACTCCGACACCACGGCCATGGTGCTGTTGGAGGGCCAGGACAAGCTGGGGGATGACGCGCACCGGTTCTACGACACGCTGATCCAGAAGCTGTCCGCGGATACAACGCATATCGAGCACATCAACAACTTCTGGGGCGATCCGCTGACCGCGGCGGGCTCACAGAGCGCTGATGCCAAGGCCGCCTATGTGCAGTTGAACCTGCGCGGCGATCAGGGGGGCACCGAAGCCAACGATTCGGTAGCCGCGGTGCAGCACATCGTCGACAGCGTGCCCCCGCCGCCGGGAGTCAAGGCCTACGTGACCGGTCCTGGGCCGCTGGCTACCGATCGACGCGTGTACGGCGACGAGGGCGCCAAGAAGATCACCGGGGTCACCCTGGTGGTGATTCTGGTCATGCTGCTGGTGGTATACCGCTCGTTTTTCACCACTGTCTTCATGCTTTTCACGATCGGGATCGAATTGGCGGCCGCGCGCGGTGTGATCGCGGTCCTGGGCAATAACGACCTCCTGGGCCTGTCCACCTTTGCGGTCAATCTGCTGATCGTGCTGGCGATTGCGGCATCGACCGACTACGCGATTTTTTGGGTTGGCCGCTATCAGGAGGCCAGATCGCGGGGCCTGGATCGTAAAGCCGCCTACTACAACATGTTCGGCGGCACGGCCCATGTGATCGTGGGATCGGGCCTGACGGTCGCCGGTGCGATGTACTGCATGAGCTTCACCCGGCTTCCCTACTTCCACAGCCTCGGCGCGCCGTGCGCGTTGGGTGTGCTGGTAGTACTGGCGGCCTCACTGACGCTGGGGCCTGCAATGGTTGTCGTGGCCAGCCGGTTTGGGGTCTTCGACCCCAAACGGGCCCACAGCGAGCGGGGGTGGCGCCGCATCGGCACCGTTGTCGTGCGCTGGCCTGGACCAGTTCTAGCCGCTACCACCCTGGTCGCCCTGGTCGGGTTGCTAGCGCTACCGGCGTACACGACCAACTACAATGACCGCTACTACATCCCCGCCTTCACCCCGGCCAATGTCGGCTACCACGCCTCGGATCGGCACTTCCCGCAAGCGCGAATGGAGCCGGAACTGCTGATGGTCGAGGCCGATCACGATCTGCGCAACCCGGCCGACATGCTGGTGCTGGACCGCATCGCCCGCGGCATCTTCCACATTCCCGGCATCGCCCGGGTGCAGAACATCACCCGACCGCTGGGCACCCCGATCGACCACAGCTCGATCCCGTTCCAGATCAGCATGCAAAGC
>JAVRPX010000889.1:0-2579 GCA_032161985.1 Mycobacterium sp. | reverse complement strand
CCGCGCCCTTCATCAACCGCTCGGCATCGGGTGACGCCCACAGCGCGGCGTCCAGCGCGTTGGCGCTCACGCCTCCTGTGCCCGCATCGACGTCGGTGGCCAGCAGTCCGGCCCGAAGCACCGCGTCGGCGTGTGACCCGGCTGGGTCGACGGCGTCTACCAGGCTGATCCGGCCTTCGGTCAAGGTTCCTGTCTTATCGGTCATCAGCACATCGATGTCGCCGAGGTCCTCGATGCACACCAGGCGTTTGACGAGCACCTTGAGCTTCGCCAGCCGCCTCGATCCTGTTGCCAGGCTGGTGCTGACCACCGCAGGAAGCAGTTGCGGGGTGATGCCCACCGCGATCGCCAGCGCGAACAGCATCGACTCGATCAGCGGCCTGCGCAGGAGCAGGTTGATGATCAGGATGAACGCGGTCAACGTCAAAGCGACCCACAGCAATAGGTAGGAGAATCGGCGCAGCCCAGCCTGGAAATCTGTTTCAGGGTGACGCTCCCCCAGGCCGGCGGCGATCCGACCGAACTCGGCGTGCATGCCGGTCGCATACACCACGCCCACCCCGTCGCCGGCGCTGACGATCGTCCCCATGAAGGCCAGGTCGGTCGAATCCGCCAACGCCCCACCGGGATTAACCTGCTGCGGCCACTTTTCGGCGGCGGTCGACTCACCAGAGAGAATGCTTTCGTTGCACTCCAGGCCGGTGACGTCGATCAACCGCACGTCGGCGGGTACCGCTTCGCCCAGCGAGAGCCGTATCACGTCGCCGAGGACCAGGTCGGTGACGTCGACCTTCGTGAAGTGTCCGTCGCGGCGCACCAGCGCGGTGTGGTGGACCCGCGAGTGCAATTCAGCGGTGGCACGTTCAGCCCGGTACTCGTTGACGAAACCCAAGGCGACGCTGGCCACCAAGATGGCGATGATGATGCTCGCCTGGGTGCTGTCGCCGAGGACGAACGACAGCGCTGCGGTCGCCGCCAACAGCGCGAGCAGGGCGCTGCGAAGTTGACGTCCCAAAACCGCGACAGCGCTGACTCGGTGGGTGCGGATGGCATTCGGACCATTGCGGACCAGGCGGGCTGAAGCTTCCACGCTGGACAGCCCGTCGGGCGAGCTGTCGAGCCAACGCAGCACCTGCTCGACTGGCGCCGAGGCGACCCGCTTCGCGGTAAGCCCCTGCTCAGAGTCCCCTGCGGTGCCGCCCTTAAGCGGTCGACTCAGCAGTTGGGACCCCCGGTTCATGCGCCGACTCCGAGGGGGGCCGTCACCGCCGCGCTGCCTGCAACAGTAAACGACGTTCCGCTGCTGCGACCGCGTGTCGCGCCGCACCGACCGCATCGGAATTCACCGACACCGACGTGATCCCCGACCGGACCAGATGTTCGGCGAAAGCCGGGTTGGTCGACGGCGCCTGACCGCACAGCGAAGAGGTGATGCCGAGAAGATTGGCCTTTTCGATGATTTGGGCGATCGCATCGAGCACAGCCGGGTCGGCCTCATCGAACAACTCCGCGCACACATCCGAATCCCGGTCGACGCCCAGCATGAGCTGCGTCAGGTCGTTGCTGCCGATGGATACCCCGTCGATACCCATGCCAACGTACTCGGGCAACCAATGCACCACTGACGGGACCTCGGCCATCACCCAGCGGTGCAGTCCGCGCTGACGACCCAGCGGGCTGGCGTCGACCAGCGACAGGCACTCCTCGAGTTCCCATCCTGTTCGCACAAACGGGATCATCAAGTGCACGTTCGGGTTCTGCTCCCGCACCCGCGCAAGGGCCTCGAGCTCGAGCGCAAAAAGGTCTGGTTCGCGCACGTAGCGATAGCAACCGCGGTACCCGATCATCGGATTGTGTTCGACGGGCTCGTAGGCCTCGCCGCCGCGCAAACCGCGGAACTCGTTGCTACGGAAGTCCGTTGCCCGGTAGATCACCGGACGTGGCGTAAATGCAGTGGCGATGCGGCCGACCGACGCGACCATCGCGTCAACCAGGCCGCCCTGCTCGCCGTGCGCGATGAGGTCGCGAGGGTGGCGTCCTCCCAAGGCTTCGGTCAGCATGAACTCCGCGCGCAGCAGGCCCACTCCGTCAACATCCTGTGCTGCAACCGCTTCCGCAGATTCCGGCATTGCGAGATTGACATAGATCTTGGTGCCGGTCACTTCCGCGCGAACGACTGCCGGCTCTTGGCGCTCGACCGCCGACGTTTGCAGCGTGGCGGCGCGACCCGCTCGCACCAGCCCGTGGGTGCCGTCGACCGTGATCATCGTTCCGTCGACAAGATCGGTGGTGGCCGATCGGGCACCGACGATGCACGGCACACCCAATTCGCGCGCGACAATCGCGGCGTGGCAGGTCATTCCGCCGGTGTCGGTGACCAGTCCGACCGCGCGGCGCATGGTCGGCAGCCAGTCGGGATTGGTCATCGGTGCCACTAGGACTTCCCCGTCGAGCAGGCGGTTCCCCTCGTCGGGTGTGAGCAGAACTCGAACAGTGCCCGAGGCGGTTCCCGGGGCCGCGGGCAAACCCCGGACCAGCACTGTGTCCAGATCGGCATGTTTGGGTGCGTTGGGGTGCAG
>JAVRPX010000888.1:0-2825 GCA_032161985.1 Mycobacterium sp. | reverse complement strand
GTCGGACAGATCTAGTCGAAGTGTTTCACCCGGCGCGTTTCGGATCTGAAGGGACGCACCATCTTCGGTCACGTGATCTCCGTCGACCCGAATCTTTCCGATGGTGGTCGTGATGACGTACTCAGGTACGGCGAAACCGGTTGTCGACCATTCGAGCTGGCGCATGATGTCGCGTCCGGCTTGAAGCGACGTTTGGAAGTGGCTCACGCCTGTCACGTTGTCGCAGTGATAGAGGTAATAGGGACGCACTCGCGCCCGCACGAGTCCGGTGTTCAGCGCGCGCATGGTGTCGATGTCGTCGTTGATGCCTTTGAGCAGCACGGTCTGATTCTGGACCGGTGCCCCTGCTCGCAGCAGCCTGTCGCACGCCGCTTGTGCTTCTGACGTCAGTTCCTTCGGGTGATTGAAATGAGTGCTCACCCACACGGGATGGTGCCGCTCGAGCACGTCGCAGAAAGCCGGAGTTATCCGTTGGGGCAACAAGACTGGAAAGCGCGTTCCGATACGCAGAATCTCCACATGCGGTATCGCCCGCAGCAGACCGAGTAGGTGGTCGAGTTTGGCGTCGGAATAGGTCAGGGGGTCACCGCCGGTGAGCAGAACATCGCGAATCTCGGGGTGCGCTGCGATGTACGCGACGTCTTCGTCGTACGGTAAGGCCTCGCTGCCACCGAAATACGTCCCGTCGAGATTCGTGGTGTGGAACTTGCGCGTGCAATGGCGACAATAGACAGGACACGCCCTGGTGACGAGAAGGATCGCACGATCGGGATATTTGTGGACGACTCGATTGGTCTTGCGATACTGCCGATCACCGACGGGGTCGACGTCGTCGCCGGGTCGGATCTCGAATTCGCTCATTCTCGGGACGGCCTGCCTGCGCACTGGGCATTCCGGATCGACCGGGTCCATCAAGGATGCGTAGTAGGGCGTGATGCTCCAGCGATAGACACCCGCACAAGCCTCGATCGCCTTCGCTTCGTCATCGGTGACATCGATCCAGTCGCGAAGCGCGTCGACGTTGACGATGCGGTTGGCGAGGTGCCACCTGTAGTCGTCCCACGACTGCGAATCGATCAGGCCGCGCTGCGTGGTCTTCGGCATCGTCAGTTGCCTGCGGCGAGCGTGAAAAGCCCCGTCTCTTCCAGTGCCTCTGCGATCGCGCATCGCTCCTCGTCGGTTAAGTGTCCCGGCAGCTCGTGCACATCGAATTGTGGTGCACCGGCACAGAATGCGATCGCCTCACGCGCGACGCGTGAAAGCGTGAATTCCTCAACCCAACCGCGCTCCGTCTGCACGCCAAGAGCAACGGCATCGCCCGTTTCCCGGTAGTCGAGGCTCAACTCCTCGTGGGAACGAACAAGCGTGCGCACCGTCGGCGGACCGGCGTTCGTGACGTCGCTTCCGCCCAATCCATGGATGAATCGTCGTGTCCCAGAGGAGCCTTGAGCAGCACAGCGCGCAAGCAGGTGCACCACCGGTACGGCGTCGATCTGGGCGAGGAATTGGGCGATTGCGCGAAGCTTCACCTGCCGATAGCGAGTCGCGATGACCTTGTCGTAGGGAGCGCCGTAACCGCTCACCCGGCGTGCGGAGAATTCATCGAGAACGGGCAGACACTGTTCTTGGTCTGCCGGCTTTTGACCGTCGTGTGGGCTACTGACGTGCATGGAGAGCGACCACTTGTCCGTCGGGTTGCGCGGATCGTGGATGCACGGCTCGTAAATGAAGCCGACTTCGCCAGCGTGGGCATCGAACAGATTCTTCGGCACCAGGGTTTGACTTCGGTATGACTCAGCGCGGTCGTAAGTCTGGACTATCAGCTGATTGCGGCAGACGCTGGTGATCGTCCAGTCGGTGTGTTCGTGCGCGCCGGCGTTGCTACCCGGCGGCCAGTAGCCGAAGGCAAAGCGAACTCCCGATCCGGGCAAGGTGAAGAAGGGAACCAAGTTCTGACGACGCCGGCTCGGGCGTTCGAGCAGGGTCAGCTCATATCCGATGCAATCGACCAGAAACTCGTCGTCGCGAACCGCCGCGGTCATCGCCGCCCGGGCGGCGAGGACTGCGTCCTTCTCCGGACGCTCGAGCACGTGCTCTTCGGGAAATGCGTAGCCCTCGAACCGGTCGCAGACGTCGTCGAGCTTCACGGTGCACGCCCGCTGTCAGCCGACACGGAGGACCTTGAGTTCGACCAGCGCACCGACCAGCGCGACCTTCTCCTCCTCGGTCAAGTCGCCGGGTATTTCACGAACATAGAAGGCACCCGTGTCGGCAACGAATCGCAGAGCGGTCTCCGCGATTGGGCTCACACTGAGCAAGGCTCCGCCGTCGCCGTCCATCAGGTCGACCATCCCGCCTGCCGGGCCCACCGCCCAATGCCCGGGGAAGTAGTTCACCACGCGCCGGCGGGGGGTTACCCAGTTTGCGTCTTTCCATACCGGTGGCAAATCCGTGCCGAACAGCTGCCGATATCGGTCACAGAACTCGGCCAAGGTCGCTTCCGGGGCGAGCCTGACGCCGGTTTCCGGCGGCGCATTGCTCGGAGCGTGGTGGCGATACTTGCCGAAATACCGGGCGCAGAAGGCGCTGTACTCCGCTGTGAAGAGCACGAACTGGTGCCACGCTTCGTCGACGGTCAGCGAATGCATCTTCCACGTCTTCGTGCGGTCGACATGGCAGAGCACGAGGTAGCGCTTCACCTCCGTGAAAAGCGCGCAGGCATCTTGGGCGGTGTCGACAAAGCGTTCTTTCACCAGCTTGTCGATGACGAACGGAGCCTCGTAGTCGAGCGCTTCGAACGCGTCCGTCACGACATCCGGCACTGA
>JAVRPX010000887.1:0-6094 GCA_032161985.1 Mycobacterium sp. | reverse complement strand
TCGACGAACTCGGTTTCTATCGCTTGGTCGATGCCGCACATCGCGGAGGCGCGGTCGAAGGGTTCGTGCGCGAATGGCTGGGAGCACTCCTCGACTACGACGAGAGCAAAAACTCTGAGCTGGTTCTTACGCTCAGCCATTACCTGGAATGTGGTGGCAACTATGCGGAATCGGCCGCCACCCTGCATATCCACCGAAGCACCCTGCGGTACAGGCTTTCCCGCATTCGCGAAATCACCGGCGTGGACATCCGCGATGTCGATAACCGATTCAATCTGCATGCCGCGACCCGGGCCTGGCGATTCCTCAATCCCGCTACCTGAACGGACATTAGGTCCGTGTCGCCGTCATGTTGACGTGACTTGCAGCGCTGCCGTTGCCTCATGCATAGGCAGCTGCCTTGACGGCGTCGTCGTCTTCGCGTCCTGACGCCTCGCCGAGGGTAGCGACGGAGGCAGCTAGCCATGCGAGCGACAAATAGTCCGCGAGACCCACGGGATGACTGAGAGTTCGGGCGAACACCTCAGGCGGCAGCGTGATGCTGGTCGTGAACAGCAGCAGCAAGAACAGCGTCACGTGGAACACTGCGACGCCGATGGTCACAGCGTCATCGCATGCGCAGGCGGGCAGTCACCGCGCCGCAGGATCACGAATTGATCCGCCAGCCACACCAACGCCGGACCGTTCGGATCCACGCCGGGGAGCAGGTCAAGCATCGTGTAGGCATCGCCTACACACTGTGCCAGAAAGTCCCGTTCCTTCTTCTCCAGCCCAGCCTGTGTCGTCATGGTGAGATTCCTTCCCAGACCGTCGTGGAGGCGGCGAGCCCGCCTCACTGGTACCTTGTCGCACGATCCGGCCGCAGTCGTCGGCCCGTAGGGACGAGGAAGCAGCGTCCGAATCGTCCTTGGGAGACAGATGAAGTGCCGTCGCCGGCAAAAAGGCACAACTGCTGACCTTTGCACCAGTTTCGACGGACCGGAGAAGCAGGTCTGGCTGATCAAGTCCGAGAACCCGAAGGTCTAAACCAGGCTCGCCGCGGGTTTCGCCCGTGTTGAATGCGACAAAGATGCGACAAAGAGATGTGGGCGGCATCGTCACAACATGTTTGTGATCGCCGACGGGTGGACCTGTCGGCGCATCCTCCGGGTCGGCGCGCTGGTGCAGACCGGCAAATCTGGAGGCGGTTGGGATCCAACGTCGTTGGGACTGTCGGCATACTTTGCCAATCGGATTGGGACGCACGTCCGTTGGTTCCTTGGGGTTGCCGAGCGGACGTCACACGAAATGCCGCCTCGGATAACGACAATCGAACATGTGGGGCGGTCACGTTGACACTACTTATCGAACCGCTGCCGTTGCCGGACGCCGTAGGCGGCTGCTCTGACGCCGTCGTCGTCTTCGAGTCCTGACCCCAGCGCCCCGCCGACAGTAGCGATGGAGGCAACCAACCATGCAAGCGACAAATAGTCCGCAACAAATACCGGATGACCGACAGTTCGGGCATACACAACTGGCGGAATCGTGATGCTGACCGCGAACAGCATTGAAATGAACAACGCCACGTGAAGCACATCGACGCCGATGGTCACCGTGATCAAGGTCGCGATGTTGTAGAGCGTTGACCGGGCACGTTCGGCGGAGGACTTTGGACGCTCCCAAAGTTCGTGATCAACGATTAACCAGGTCACCATCGCTCCGATCGACACGACGGTGGTCGCGCACATTCGCCAAGGTCCCATCGTGTCGGCGAACAGCCAAATCGTGTCCGTTGCGAGCCCCAGCGCTCCGGACCCGAGCGCACCCACGAGCACCTTCGAGAGTCCAGCGACCAACCGCCACGGCCGATTCGCACGCACCATTCCGGCCAGCAGACGAAGCCGCCGAAGGCCACTCGGGGCGAAGTAGCGGACTCCTTCGCGAATCTCGGTCGAGGGTAACCGCGCGGCACTTCGTGGTCGAAGTTCAGGTTGATTCGTCACCACAGCGATGGCCAGTACGACCAACTCCAGCACGCGGCGCGCGACAAACGTGGCGCCGACCCCGGCAACGGAGATGAGTCCGAAACGGTGCTCCGCGCTGATTTCGGCGATAACTGGCAGTGCCGTCTCGACGGGGCAAGTCAGTCATGTATATAACGACGTCGGCGTCTTCCTTCGACGGCTCGACGGATTCAATGACCTCGGGAAACGACGCTCGTTCGTCACGCAGATAAGGCTCGATCCGAATGGAAGTTTCCCACCACACCGGTGAACTCCATCGGTCTGCGAGTTCGTCCGGCAGCGAAACCGCTGTGTGCTCGGCCAGTCGTGCTGGCACACCAGGATCAGCAATGAGCAATACCGTGCACGTGCGACCCGGTCCGCTCAACGCCGACTCCTGACGGTGCCATGCGATGCCACCGTCACGACGTACCCTTACGGCCACCACTCAAACGGCACAGGCAGCGGGCAAGCGGTGGTCGCGACGTGCAACTGCGATCCCGTCCGCTGCATGCCGACTGCTGATGGCCGCCACTCTCGACGCGCAAATGCCCGTCCCCAAAGGTCTGTCTGGTCGCCCTTCTTTCGCTCTACAGGGTCGGTGCAGCGATCCGGCTCGGGTTGGCAGAGTGTGCCCACAGCGTGAATGGACCCGGCGAATGGAGCGGAACGATGGACATATTCACGTGCGCGCTGGACATCGATGAGCAACACGCTGTCGCCTATCTGAACGGTGAAGTGGACATGAATACTGTGCATTGCCTTGTCGATCGGCTGCGTCCCGTCGCAACGGCCGGGCGGGACCTGGTCATCGACCTTGCCGGCGTCAATTTCTTCGGCACCGCAGGACTGGTGGCGCTTGACGAGCTGGACCGCCATGCCACCGCGGCCGGTGGCTCGATCCGGTTGTCTCAGCTGCCCGCCCCTGTGCGGCGGCTACTCGCGGTGACCGGGTCGGCGAATCGATTCGACATTCTGGAACACGGGTCGGACTCCCAGCTCTGCGCCTGTGAAACACTCAGGAGGCCAGTCACTTTGATGTGATCTGTTCGATGGTGCCAACGTCGGCTGCGTTTCTGCTCCGGTGGGTCTTGACCCCGGCGAGTGAATTCATGGGGTCCAAATCATCTCGGCAGCGCGAAGCGCCGGTCGGCTTCATAGGCCAATCTAGGGGCGCAACCCAAATCAGATGAGAGGACTTGACATGACTCTGCCCGTGCGACGCTCCGCCGGCCAGGCGGACAACTGGCGACCGGTTCGTGGTTTCGAGGATCTCTACACGGAGATGGAACGCCTTATGCAGTCTGTGATCGGCAGTACCGGAGGTGATGGCACCTGGATCCCTTCGGCCGACGTCGTTGAGACTGATGACGCCTACGTCATCGAGATCGAGCTGCCCGGCGTGCGGCGCGAAGACGTCGACGTCAAGCTGAACGGCAATGAGTTGGTGGTTACCGGGGAGCTCAAGGAGCGCAAGCGCGAGGGCCTCTTTCGCCGCCGTACCCGGCGGCGTGGTGAGTTCGACTACCGCATCACGCTGCCGGGCGACCTTAAGGCAGACGAAGTAGAAGCTTCGTTGGCTCACGGGGTGCTGAAGGTTTATGTGCCCAAAGCAGACAGCACCACGAGCAGCAATATCCCGGTGACCGAGTCCGGCGACGGCTCTCGCTGACGGCTCCTAGCCCAGGCATTCTCACTCTCCAGGTCGATTCTCCGATTGGCATCCGGCCGGACAGACGCGTTGTCCTGCCCCCGCCGGCCGCCACCTTGCTGGATTCCGTTGGGGCTTAAGTGACGTCTGTCCACGCATGCATCGCGACGGCAGCGTTCTCCGGGGCGTTTCGATGGGCCGAGGATGATCTGTTAGCGCCCAAGATCATCGGCCGCGCGGTCGAGGTGCGGCAGTCGCCACCTTGCTCGCCGTTCTCGTCGGCGGCGCGTTGCTGGGAATTGTCGGAGCGCTCGTTTGCCATTACAATTGCGGCGGCCCTCCAATTCCACCCACTGCGAAGCGAAACGTGAAGCGCCCCAGGGCGTCACGAGTCTAGTTCCGGTGGGACTACCGTTGTCGTTGTTTTCTGCTCCGCCGGGCCGGTGCGGTGGGCACCCTCGTTCCTGACGATTGGTCGATGAGACCTCGAACTCTAAGCGTTGGACTGTTGGCGCCTCCGTGGGTTTCGGTTCCGCCACCGGCCTACGGTGGCACGGAGTCGGTGGTAAGCGAACTTGCGCGCGGCCTGGTCGCCGCGGGACATGACGTTGTGCTCTACGCCACCGGCGACAGCACCGCACCAGTCCCCATCGTCTATGGGCTAGCCGCAGGTGCCTGGGATCGCATCGGCGACGGTGTCGTGGAACTCCCACACGTCATGCACGGTTACGAGGCGCTCGCTGGCTGCGATGTCGTGCACGATCACACACTGCTCGGGCCGGCCTGGGCGTTGGCCTGTGGCTACGACCGCGTCGTCACGACATGCCACGGTCCGTTCGACGACGAACTGCGGGCCATCTACCGCCGCTACGGCAAGCGGCTGCCGGTGATTGCAATATCGCAGAACCAGGCCGCAAGCGCACCCGAAATTGCCGTGGACCGCGTCATCCACCACGGCGTCGACCCTGACCAGTACCCGGTCGGACGCGGCGACGGCGGCTATCTGCTGTTCCTGGGGCGGATGACACCGGATAAGGGGGTTCGCGAGGCGGTGTGGGCAGCGCGCGCGGCCGGTCGCCACCTGGTCATTGCGGCCAAGGCGCGTGAGGCCGCCGAGCAGCGATACTTCGCCGAACAGATCGAGCCGCTGCTCGGCGACGGTGTGCACTTCGTCGGCGAGGTGACCGGCGAGATCAAGCTGGCACTGATGGGCGGCGCGTCGGCGCTGCTCAATCCGATTCAGTGGGCCGAGCCGTGCGGGCTCGTCATGATCGAGGCGATGGCGTGCGGGACGCCCGTGGTTGGCTGCCCGAACGGTGCCGCGCCGGAGATAGTCGACGACGGCCGGACCGGTTTCTTGCGCTCCGAGTCCGCTTCGCTCGTCGAGGCCATTCAACAGGTTCCCGATCTGAACCGGGCGGACTGCCGGGCCGCGGTGATCGAACGGTTCTCCACCACGCGCATGGTGGCCGACCACATCGCGCTCTACCGTGACATGTTGGCGCAGTGACGTTTATCGATGGCGAGGAGTGTGCAGTGGGCGCCTGGGCGTCCGGCTCCGGCCCACCCGTGACAGCAGACACCGGCACGGTCACTCTGCTTGAGGGGGCCACCTTCTGCATCTCGGCGACGGCTGGCGACGTCCACCGGGACCGGCCCCACGGCCTGTTCGTCGCCGACACGCGGATGCTCTCGTGCTGGCGGCTCGCCGTGGATGGACACCCGGTGGAAAACCTGTCCACTGCCGAGGACCCCGGCGAGCCCTTTCACGCGACGTTTATCGGTCGAACGTCGCCCCGGGAATGGGTCGCCGACAGCACAATGCTGGTGCTACGCACCCGTTTTGTCGGGGAGGGCATGCGCGAGGATGTGGTGCTGCGCAACCTCGGCCCAGAACCGGTCGGGGTCACCGTGACCGTCGCCGCCGATGCCGACTTCGCTGACCTCTTCGCGGTGAAAGAGGGACGCGTGCACACGCCGCACGGAGTCGGGGTCGACATGGGAGCGACGTCACTGACATTCACCCTCGCCGGCGCTGACGACACTCGCAGCGCCGTCATAACCGCCAACGGGAACCCGATGGTCACGGCCGGCAGGTTCACCTTCCGCACGGTGGTGCCTGCGCGGTCGCACTGGTCGACCTGCTTCGCCGTAGAAGCGTCCATCGACGGCAGACGGCTCAGGCCGCGACACGCCTGCGGCGAACCGATTGAGGCCAGCGCACCCGCGAGGCGATTACAGGCGTGGCGGCTATCGAACCCGAGGATCAGCACAGCCGATGACGCCCTGGCGACATCGATCAAGGCAGGCGCCCGCGATCTCGGAGCCCTCCAAATCGAAGACCCGCACCATCCCGACTGCCCAGTGGTGGCCGCGGGAGCCCCGTGGTTCATGGCGTTGTTCGGACGCGATTCGCTGTTGACCGCATGGATGACGCTGACGCTGGATCCGCGTCTGGCCC
>JAVRPX010000886.1:0-3914 GCA_032161985.1 Mycobacterium sp. | reverse complement strand
AGCGTCCGGATGAGCGTGGGTGACACCCCGAGCATGCTGACGCCGTGCCGCTCGGTGAGGTCCCACAACCGGTCGAGATTGGGCACATCCGGGGAGCCCTCGTAGAGGACCAACGTGCCGCCGTTCGCGTGTGTCCCGATGATCGAAAGCGGGCCCATGATCCAGCCCATGTCCGTGATCCAGCAGAAGACCCCGCCGGCGGACAGGTCGAAGCGCGTGGTGTCGGCCTGGGCGGTGGTGCGCAGCGTCCGGATGAGCGTGGGTGACACCCCGAGCATGCTGACGCCGTGCCGCTCGGTGAGGTCCCACAACCGGTCGAGATTGGGCACATCCGGGGAGCCCTCGTAGAGCACCAACGTGCCGCCGTTCGCGTGTGTCCCGATGATCGAAAGCGGGCCCATGATCCAGCCCATATCCGTAATCCAGCAGAAGACCCCGCCGGCGGACAGGTCGAATGAGTAGGCAACCTCGCTCGCCGTCTTGACCAGGAAGCCGGCGTGGGTATGCACCGCCCCCTTGGGCCGGCCGGTCGTGCCCGACGTGTACGCGAGCAGCAGCGTGTCGTTGGCAGTCATCGGCTCCGGCACCTCTGCGCCGCAATCGGTCTCGAGTAGTGTCGGCCAACTCAGGGCTCCGTCGGCGTCGGGCTCGACTGAGACGCTCACGTTGTCGATCACGACCACGTGCTCGACGCTCGGGCAATTCGCCAGCGCCTCGGCAAGCAACGCCCGCATCCCCAGGGTGCGTCCTCTGCGTACCGTCGCGTCCGCCACGATCACCGCCTTGGCACCCGCATCCTGCAACCGCGCCGCGATCGCGGACGGGGCGAATCCGGAGAAGAGTGGGACCAGGACGGCGCCCAGCCAAGCGACTGCATAGGAGGCGACAACTGCCTCCGGGATCATCGGCATGAACAGCGCGACGGTGTCGCCTTTGCCGATACCGAGAGCCCGCAGCCCGGCGGCAGCACGCCGCACCTGGTCCTCGAGTTCGGCGAAGGTCAGAGTCTGCGTCGTGCCGTCCTCAGCCTCGTGGACCACGGCCGGGCGATCGGCAGTCTGCGGATCGCACGCCCACCTCGTCAGACATGCATCGGCGACGTTGAGCGTCCCGCCGATGAACCAGTCCGGGTGTTCGATGCCCTGGCTGATGTCCACGACCTCGGAATACGGAGTGCGGAACTGGAGCTGCAGGTCGCGCACAACCGCGTCCCAATACCAGCCGATATCGGCCACCGACCGCGCCCGAAGCTCCGCCAACGTGGCGATCCCGTTGGTGCGCGCCAACCGTGTGACGTTTGCGTTCTCGATGTAATCGGTCGTAGGTGACCACACATAGTCCGACACAGTCAGGACCTCGGCATTCCGAGGATGCGCTCGGCCAGAATATTGCGTTGGATGAATGTGGATCCGCCGGCTATCGCCGTGCCCCGACTCTGGTAGGCCAGGCGCACCCAGCGAGCCGTGTCGCTCGCGGTGTCGTCGTCCGGGTCGAACTGGCCGCCGAGCGGGTCGAGTGAGAGGCGGAAGTCGGCAAGATCCTCGACGAGCGGACAGAAGTAGAGTTTGCCGATCGAGGTCACCGGCCCCGGCGGTCCGTCAGTCGCGGTGAGCGTGAGCACGCGCTGGCCGATGACGTAGTGCACCAGTGAGCGTCCGTAGAGGTCTGCCACCTGTTGTCGGATCACCGGGTCCTGACCCAGCGGGCGGCCGTTGGCATCGCGCCGGTCCGCCATGTCGGCGACGATTTCTTCGACGGCTCGTCGGGTGTTGACGCGTCCGGTCGCGATGGCGACCCGCTCGTAGGACAAGGTCGCCATCGCTACCCGCCAGCCACCATCGATGTCGCCCAACACCAGGTCGTCCGGCACGAACACGGAGTCGAGGAACACCTCGTTGAACTCGGCCTCGCCGAGCATGTGCCTCAGCGGACGCACGCTGACGCCTTCGGTGTCCATCGGCAGCAAGAAGTAGGTGATGCCCTTGTGCCGTTCACCGCCGCCCGTGCGGGCAAGCAGGATGGCGTACGAGGCGAGGTGGGCTCGACTGGTCCAGATCTTCTGTCCTTGGATGCGCCAGCCACCGTCGACTCGGGTGGCGGTCGTGCGCAGCGAGGCGAGGTCGGAACCGGCCTCGGGCTCGGAGAACAGCTGGCACCAAATGTGCTCCCCGGTGAGTATCGGCTTCAAGAAGCGCTGCTTCTGCGGATCCGTGCCGAACTCGATGATCGTCGGGCCGGCGAAGTCCTCCCCGATCGTGTTGAGCCGGTCGGGTGCTCCGGCGCGGTCCATCTCCTCGGTCAGGATTGCGCGCCGGCACGCGTCCATGCCGCCGCCGCCGTACTCGTTGGGCCAGCTCGCCCCTGCGAAGCCGGCCTCGAAGAGCAGGACTTGCCACGCTCGCCAGAACGGCAGCTTGGCTACGAGGTCCGTCGGCTCGGGCCAGGGCAGCTGCGGCAGAGCGCTGGCAAGCCAGTCTCGGATCTCGGCGCGAAAGACGGCGTCTTCCGGTGCGTCGGCCAGGTCCATGACACCCCCTGCGTAGTATTCGTAATGATACTATAGGTCGGACCAAACGGAGGTCAGATGACCGAGAGTGACCTGATCCTCGATCGGGTCGAGTTCACCGTGGACAGCGGCAAGATCGGCGAGTTCGTCCGCGCCACCCTCACTGCCGATCCAGTGCACATCGACGACGATGCAGCCGCGACTGCTGGGTTTGCGGGTCGCCCCGCGACGCCAACTCATGTCGTGGTCGCCGGTCACTACCGTGACCAGCAGGCGATGGTCACCGGCCTCGGTCTCGACCTTGCCCGCGTCGTCGTGGGTTCCGTCCGGTGGCAGTACGCGAGGCCACTCGTCGCAGGTGATTACTTGGTCGGTACTCGACGAGTTGTCTCGGACGAGCGGCGCGATGGGCGCCAGGGCGGCTCGCTGCGACTGGTCACCCTCGAGACGGAATTTGTAGACGCGTCGGCTTTGCCGGTGGTCTGGACACGTGAGGTCATCATCGAGCGCGCCGCAACCACATGAGACGGCCGCACAGATTGTCGGTCGGCGATGCCCCGGAAACGCGGCGGATCGGGCCTATCACGCAGACCCACATCGTTCGCTTCGCCGGTGCAGGCGGCGACTTCAACCCGCTGCACCACGACCCCGAGTTCGCGACACGGGCAGGGTTTCGCGGTGTTATCGCGATGGGACAGATGCAAGCTGGCATGTTGGCCGGGTTCCTGACGGACTGGCTCGGCGTCGAGCATCTGCGAGAGTTCGAGGCTCGATTCCTGGCCCCGGTTTTCCTCGGCGACGTCTTGGAACTCTCGGCAGAGGTGGTCTCGATCGACGGTTGTGTCGCTCAGGTCCGCGCATCGGCCGAGGTGGCAGGAAAGCCGGTGATTGCCGCGACGGCGAAAGCTGTCGTCGCCGCGCCGTGAGTCACAGTCTCAGCGCATCGTCCAGTGTGGCGGGCGTTTCTCCCGGAATGCCGTCACACCCTCGACGAGGTCGTCAGTCGTGAACGCCAGCGCGAGCTGGGCCTGCATGACGGCCAGAGCCCGCTCCAGCGGCAGGTCGCGTGTTATGTCGATTGCGTTCTTGCCGAGCCGAAGAAGTAACGGAGACTTCGTTGCGACGCGGTGTGCCCAATCGCGTACCGTCGCGTCGAACTGTTCGTCCGGGACGACCGTGTTGACGAAACCCAGTTCTCGCCCGGCGTCGGCCGAGATCAGGTCGCCGAGGAACATCAGCTCGTTCGCCTTCATCCGCCCGATGCTTCGGTAAATCAGCGCGGAGATCATGAATGGGAAAGCACCTACGTTGATCTCGGGGCAGCCGAACCGAGTCGACTCCTTGGCGATGATCAGGTCACAAGCCAGCGCGATGCCGAACGCACCTGCAAGCACGTCGCCGTTCGCGG
>JAVRPX010000885.1:0-6681 GCA_032161985.1 Mycobacterium sp. | reverse complement strand
ATCGTGCGGGGCGCCAACAAGCACTACGGCGACTTCGCGGCGCTGGACAACGTCGACTTCGTGGTGCCGTCCGGGTCGCTGACCGCGCTGCTGGGACCCAGCGGATCGGGCAAGTCCACTCTGCTGCGTGCCATCGCCGGACTGGACCTGCCCGACACCGGCACCATCACGATCAACGGGCGCGACGTGACGGGCGTCCCGCCGCAGCGGCGAGGTATCGGCTTCGTCTTCCAGCATTACGCGGCGTTCAAGCAACTGACGGTGCGGGACAATGTCGCCTTCGGGCTGAAGATCCGCAAGAAGCCGAAGGCCGAGATCAAGGAGAAGGTCGACAACCTTCTGGAAGTGGTTGGGCTCGCCGGGTTTCAGACCCGCTACCCCAATCAACTCTCCGGCGGCCAGCGCCAGCGCATGGCGTTGGCGCGCGCGTTGGCGGTCGATCCCGAGGTGCTGCTGCTCGACGAGCCGTTCGGTGCGCTGGACGCCAAGGTCCGCGAGGACCTGCGGGCCTGGCTGCGTCGACTCCATGACGAGGTGCACGTCACCACCGTGCTGGTCACCCACGATCAAGCGGAAGCCCTTGACGTCGCGGATCGCATCGCGGTGCTCAACAAGGGCCGCATCGAGCAGGTCGGCTCACCGACAGACGTCTACGACGCGCCCGCCAACGCGTTCGTGATGTCGTTCCTTGGAGCGGTGTCGTCGCTGAACGGCTCGCTGGTCCGACCGCACGATATCCGCGTCGGCCGCAACCCCGAGATGGCGATCGCAAGTAGCGACGATTTCGTCCAAACCACCGGTGTGGTGCGGGCCATGATCGACCGAATCGTGGTGCTGGGATTCGAGATTCGCGTCGAACTGACCAACGCGGCTGACCATACGGCCTTCACCGCGCAGATCACCCGCGGCGACGCAGAGGCGCTCGGTCTGAAGGAAGGCGACACGGTCTACGTTCGCGCCACCCGAGTGCCACCGCTGCCGGGCGGCACCGAAATCCCAAGGACCGATAAGGCCGACGAGGGCGAAGCGCTGACGAAGGCCTGAGTCAAAAGTAGCCGTTGGCGGGCGGCCACGTCCCGTTGACGGCGTAATTGCCCGCAGCATATGCCTTGTACGCCAACGGGCTATGACCCGCAATCGTGCGTGCATTGCGCCAATGCCGATCCAGGTTGAGGGCGCGGGCGGTGGCCGATGCACCGCCCGTATCGAAGAGCCGTTCGGCGGCAGTTATGGTCAGCCGCTCGGCCACCAGCTGCGCCCGTGCCACGGTGACGGCGACGTCGGCCAACGCTTCCTCGTCGTGCTGACGGCCGTTGTCGACAAGACGGTCGATGGCATCGGCCGCGGCAAGCACGATGGCTTCGGAAGACGATGCGGCGGCCGAGATCTCGCCGACCGCCTGCAGCACGAATGGATCGGTGTCGGCGCTGCCGGCCACCGAATGCGACGCGGGTCGGGCCTTCGTGCGGACGTAGTCGACGGCATCATCGAACACGGCATAGGCGATGCCGACGGCCACCGAGGCCAGATAGAGCTGCAGGAATGCGGTGGCGTGTCCAAGGCGGGCGCCGTCGGATACGGTGATGACCTCCGTCGGGTTGGCCTCGACGTCGGTGAATCTGGTGCCACCGCTGGCGGTCGTGCGCTGACCGAATCCGTCCCAGTCATCGAACAATTCGACCCCAGCTCGGTCCGCAGGAATGATCGCCTGCACGTCCCGACCCTCGGCGTCCAGCGCCGAAACGGCGATGACATCGGCGAACAACGTGCCAGTGGAATAGAACTTGTAGCCGTTGAGCCGAAGCACCCCCGCGGTGTCGGGAAGCACTTTCGTATCCGTGCTCGACGGCGCCCTGCCGCCCGCATCCGTGATCGCATTGCCGACGATGATGCCTGCGTTGACGTGGGGAAACCATTCTCCGCGTTCATCCGCCGTGGCCCGGGTGCTGAGCAGCCGTTCGGAAAACCCGAAGTGTGACCGAAGCGCCTGCGCCACATTGGAACTGCCGCGGCCGATCTGGATGACGGCGGACAGCACATCGCGCACCTTGCCGCCAGGACCGCCGAACTCCGTCGGCACCCGCAAGCTGAGCACGCCGGTGCGCCTGAGCAATTCGACCGCCTCGTACTGCAGTACCCGATTGCGTTCGGCGGCGGGGTCGTCACGCCGCAGCGACGCCACGACCTCGGGAAGCCGGGCCAAGCGCTCGCCGACCGAACCGCCGAGCGGCTCGCCGGTGAACGGCTTTCGTGGCAGAACGGGTTCGTGTGTGACGGTCATGGCGTGCTCCAAATATTCATCGGAATTGGGGGATGATCTTGTCCGCGAACCGGTCAAGCTCGGCCTCGATGGGCTGGAACTGCAGCATGAACAACTCGATTCCGGCGTCGTGGAATGCCTGGATGCGGTCGATCACCTGTGCGTAGCTGCCGACGAGGCCGGCCAGCGTTCCACCGTTGGAACCGATGCGCTTGGTCCCCGACAACACCGTGTACATCTGGGTTTTCGGGTCGGTGCCACCTGCGCTCTCCGGCCTGCTCTCGGCGTCGGCCAGCGACTGCAGGTAGGCCAGCTCGGCGAGTGCCTCGGCTTCGGTCTCGCGCGCTATCACGAACGCGGACAGGCCGAATCGCAGCGGTGCGCCGTCTCGAGGTCGAGCACGCAGATCCTCGATGACCTCTACGGTCTCGGCGAATGGTCTTCCGTTGATGAAGAAGACGTCGGCGCGTTCGGCGGCCAGCGCACGGCCGGGCTCGGATTCGCCCCCGACGTACAACACCGGCGGGCTGACCGGTGTCGGCCGAACCAGGGCGGGCTGGCCGCCCCGGTTACCGATCGGAACATGCTTGCCCGCCCATAGTTCGGCAACGATCCCCAGCCACTCCCGCGAGTACGCATAGCGGTCGTCGTGGTCGAGCGGATCGAGCCCGAGGCCCTCCAGTTCCGGTAGGAACCATCCGGTTACGAGGTTGACGGCGAGTCGTCCTTCTGCGAAGTCTGCGATGTTGGCAGCGATCTTTGCGAACACCAGCGGGTTGAACAGCAGGGGCTTGACCGCACCGATCAACTCGATGCGCGAAGTCGCCTCCGCCAGCGCCGCGATCGTCGACCATGTTTCGAGTACATCGTCCTCGGTATTGCTCGGGTGGATGACGTGCTCCGCCAGCAGGGTCGAGTCGAAGCCTGCCCGTTCGGCGCGCAGCAGCAGGCTCCTGGTGCGCCGGTAGCTCGCGTCCGGCGCGTCGTGCGGGTGCTCACGCGCGCCGTGGTTGCCGTAGACCGGCGCCCACACGCCGAAGCGGGGCGCGGTCACGAGGTGCCCAGGTAGCGCCTGAGCTCCCAGTCGCTGACCTCGCTCGAGTACTCCACCCATTCAGTGCGGGCAAGCGCGGCAAAGTCGAGTACCGATTCGGCGCCAAGAATTTCGAGGATGGTGTCGTCACGAGTGGCCAATTCCAACGCCACGCCGAGCGATTCGGGTAGCGGGACACCCTCGGTGTACAGGTTGCCGCCTGCGGAAGGCGGCGGGGTGGCCGCGCCTTCGAGCCCGGCGATCACGGCGGACAAGGCCGATGCGATCAGCCAGTACGGGTTGGCATCCGAGGAGCCGCTGCGCAGTTCGATGCGAGTCGCCGACGGGTCGGCCTCCACCAGCGAGCGCACCGCAGCACTGCGGTTATCTCGGCTCCACGTCACGGTCGCGGGCGCGAAGGAGTTGGGGACGAATCGCCGATACGCGTTGACCGAGTGGGCACCGAACAACGTGATCGACGGCAGATGTTCGAGGAGGCCCGCAATCGCTTGCAGGGTCAGCGCGTTCTCGGCACCGTCATCGGGAGCGAAGGCGGGCTCGTCACCACGCCATAGCGAGATGTGCAGGTGTTGGGAGCTGCCCGAATGATCGGTGAACGGCTTGGGCATGAAGCTGGCGAGCTTGCCGTGCTTGCGGGCCACCTCTTTGGCGGCGTACTTGAGCCGGGCGGCGTCGTCAGCGGCGTCCAGCGCGTCGGTGTAGACCAGATTCGTCTCGACCTGCCCTGGGCCGTACTCGGTCTGGATACCCTCCAAACGCGTGAAGGCGCCCAACGTCTCGTTGAGATCGGTGAGCAGTGGGTCGAGGGCGTTCGCGTTCTCGAGCGAGTAGGCGTGGATGTCGTCCTGAAACGGCGATCCGTCGGGGTTGAGTAGATAGAACTCGAACTCCACGCCGATTTTGGCGGTGAAGCCGAGCCCGGCCAGTCGGACGAGCACCCGCTTGAGCACCGCACGAGGGTCAAGCAGTGATGGGCTGCGGTCGTGCGCAACGATATCGGAGATGACATGGCCGACTCTTGGTCGCCACGGCAGCGCCCGATAGGTGCTGAGATCCGGAACGGCGAACACGTCGGGATAACCGCCTGCCCAGTTGGTCAGCCCAAGGGAGTCGATCACCGTGCCGTCAGTGTTCCACCCCAAAGACGCTTCGCAGAACGCGAATCCGCTTCCCAGTGCGCGATCCAGGAACTGCGAGGTCGGGATCCGCTTTCCCTGAGCATGGCCGAACGCGTCACTCCAGGCCACCTCGATCTCGGCCAGCGATCCGTCGTCGAGCCCACTCCGTAGCTCCTGCTCGGGAGCCGATTGCAGACGCGTCGCGGATGACGTCGAATTGACGGTGTACGTCATGGCTGCGCGACCGCTTTATCGTCAACCCGCTTGCCGACGATGACACCCGCGATGAACGCGACGACAAGCAGTCCGACGATGGCCCAACCCAGGATGGTGGAACCACCCACCAGATCCTTCAGATTGGCCACAATCAATACCAGTCCGGCTGCCAATCCGAGCAGCCCCAGGGCAGGCGCGATACGCACCCGCCACTGCGAGTAGCCGCGACGGTCGCGGGCGAAGTACACCAGTACGGCCACCGATGTGGCGATAAGGAGTACGACGAACCCGACCGTGGTGGCGCCCGCAAACCAGGTGTAGAACTGGGCGGCCGGATCGAGCTTGAATATCACTGCAGCGATGATGCTTACCGCGACCACACCCGAGATCCACAGCGACGCCTGATGCGGCGAACCGTGCCGATCGTGCGGGCGACTCAACGACTCGGGCAGCACGTCGCGCTGTGCCAGGGCGAAGATGTACCGCGACGCCACGTTGTGGAAGGACAGGATGCAGGCGAACAGGCTGGTGAAGTAGAGCACCGTGATGATGTCAGTGCCGACGACACCGATGTATCGCTGCGCGGTGTCGGCAAGGAAGGTAGAGCCAGAATCCGTTGCCCGACTTAGTGCTTCCGTGTCGCCCCAGCCCGAGATCAGCGCCCAGCTGGTCACCGCGTAAAACACACCGATCAGGATGAGAGCAATGTAGGTGGCGCGTGGAATGGTGCGATCCGGTGTGCGGGCCTCGTCCCGGAAGATCGCGGTTGCCTCGAAGCCGACGTAGCTGATCAGCGCGAACAGCAGCCCGATACCCAGCGAGCCGGAGAAAATGGCGCTCGGATTGATAATGCCGCTGGACAACCCGTGGTCACCGCCCCGAAAGACGATCACCGCGTCCAGCACCACCACGATGGCGATCTCGGCGGTCAGCAGCACGGCCAGCACGCGGCTGGACAGCTCGATATTGCGGTAGCCCACGAATGTCGTGACCGCGAAAGCCAGCGCCGCGAACAGCCACCACGGCAGCGCCGGACCGCCGAACAGCTCGACGATGCTCACGCCAGCAGGACCAAGCAGGCCGTAGACACCTGCTTCGATAGCGACATAGCTGACGAGGGCGACGAACGCTATGCCGATACCGGCGGGGAACCCCAGCGACGTACGGACATAGGAGAAGAAGGCGCCTGCCTCATCGACGAAGGGGGTCAGCGCCGTGAAACCGATCGCGAAGAACAACAGAATCACGGTAGACACCACGAAGGTCGCAGGGAACCCGGCTCCGTTGCCCGAGGCGATCCCGAGGGGGACAACGCCGCCGATCACGCCGAGTGGCGCGGCCGCTGCAACCACCATGAACACGATGGAGGCCACCCCGAGGTTGCCACGCAGTTGCCGCGCCGGTATCGGTGGTTCGTCTTTCAAAGCATCAGCGGTGACGGTGATTTCGGACATGACGAACCATCCTTCGATCAGAGCAAGTCGTAGGTTAGGTGCACGGTAGAGCTAAGTCCTGGTGCTTAACCACATCTGAAGTCATCGTGAGTCTTAGTCGACCGTCAGCGGCGAGACGCCCGCGAACCGCGATCTCCTTTTGGATGGCTAGGCTGCCGCCGATTTGACGGCACGGCCCACCTCGGCGCGCAGCGCCGTGTACTCGGGGGAGTGGCGGAGTTCGTCGGCGTCCACATCACCGCGCGGCAGATTGACGGGCAAGTCCAGTGCGACCTGCCCGGGTCGCCGCGTCAGCACCACGATTCGTGAACCGAGGAAGGCGGCTTCATCAGCACTGTGTGTAACGAACACGGTTGTCCGGCCCGTTTCGGCGCTCACCGAACGGACGTCTTCCTGTAGCCGTTCGCGCGTGAGCGCATCCAGTGCCGCGAACGGTTCGTCCAGCAGGAACAGTGGCGTCTCGGCGGCCAACGCCCGCGCGATCGCCACACGCTGCTGCTGACCGCCGCTGATCTCCCAGATCCTGCGGCCGGCAGTGCCCTCCAGGCCCACCCGCTCCAACAGTTGGGTGCGTCGTTC
>JAVRPX010000884.1:0-3999 GCA_032161985.1 Mycobacterium sp. | reverse complement strand
TGCTTGGCCACTTCCTGGCTGAGCAGGTAGAAGGCGACGCAGTCGTGGCTGACCATCGGCTCGCTCATGGCGCCGATCGCGCCATCGAGCGCGGGCAGCATGCGATCGGTGCCGATGCGGATCTGGTGGTGGTCGGTGTCGAATCGTTCGGCGATGATGTCGGAGTAGCGGAACTCGTCGCCCGCCACGCCGCCGACGGACTCGAAACCGATTGAGAATGTCGCAAGACCGTGTTGGCCCGCCTCGGCGAGCAGCCCGACGATCAGGCTGGAGTCGACTCCGCCCGACAGCAGGCAACCGACGGGCACGTCGGCCACCAGGCGTCGCTCCACCGCCAGCCGCAGCGACGCGAGAACCGCATCCTCCCAATCACGTTCGGACCACTCGGCCCGCTCCTCGCGCCGGGTGAAGTCGGGTTCCCAGTACGTCGTCGTGGTTCGGCGCCCGTCGGGCTCGATCGCCACCAGCGACGCGGGCGGCACCTTGATCACGCCGCGCAGAATCGTGCGCGGCGGTGGCACGACGGAGTGGAAGGTCAGATAGTGGTGAAGGGCGACGGGGTCGATGCGGGTATCGACGTCGCCGCCGGCCAGCAGCGCGGTCAGCGACGACGCGAACCGGATCCGGTGGCTGTCCTCAGTCAGGTACAGCGGTTTGATACCCAGCCGATCGCGGCCGAGCAGCACCCGCCCGCTGTCACGCTCGACGATCGCGAACGCGAACATGCCCAGCAGGTGATCGACGAAGCGGTCGCGCCAGTGGTGGTAGGCCTTGAGCAGAACCTCGGTGTCGCTGGTGGAGAAGAACCGGTAGCCCAGCTCGCTCAGTTCTCGCCGTAGCTGCTTGTAGTTGTAGATGCAGCCGTTCCAGCAGACGGCAAGTCCCAGCTCCGAATCGACCATCGGCTGTGCACCCGCCTCGGACAGGTCGATGACCTTCAGGCGACGATGGCCCAGCGCGACGCGGCCCTGCGACCACACGCCGGCACCATCCGGGCCCCGGGGTGCCATCGCCTCGGCCATGGCCGAGACAGCTCCGATATCAGGTGTTTGGCCGTCGAGACGCACCTCGCCGGCGGCTCCACACACCCAGTCGACCCTACCCGCTGGGGGTTATCCCGAAACCTGTCGGCCCGGGAACATTCAGCGGCTACGAAACGCCCTCCAGCGCTTCGCCGGTTTCGTCGACCTGCTTGATCGGCCCCGTGAACCACTTCTTCACCGATGCGTGCCAATAGATCCAGAGCAGGATCAGCACGCCGCCGACCAACAGCGGGGTGTAGTTCACGAACTTCCACTCGAAGCTCCCGCCCCATGGCACGCCGCCGATCGACGTCGGGAACAGCGCGATGACCGAGGTGACCGCGATCTCGATCAGCGCGACGGGGGCCATCCACTTGTAGTGGCCGCGCAGGTTCCAGCTGCCCACCTTGAACGAGTCGCCTGCCTTCCAGCGGTAGTAGATCGGAACGGCGAAGCACAGGTACAGCCCGACCACACCGATGGACACGACGGCGTAGAAGGCGATCGGCGCGGGCGCTCCGTTGATGTCGACCGGCACGACAGCGGGCAGCGTGATGACCGCGGCCAGCACCGCGGTAATGATGACGCCGTTTGCGGGAATCCTGTTGGAACTCAACTTCGACCACAGCTGGTGGCCTGGTACCGCGCGGTCGCGGCTGAACGCGAACAGCATTCGCGACGCGCTCGTCTGGCAGGCCGTGGTGCAGAAGAACTGGCCGGCGCTCGAGATCAGCAGCACGATGGCGACCCACTGGGAATCCATCGCCTGGGCGAAGATCACCTGCACGAGGCCGCCGCCCTTGGTCACCGCGTCCACGTCCTGGACCGCGAACAGGAACGACAGCAGCAGGATCCAGCCACCGATGGCCGAATAGAAAATCGAGCGCCAGATGCCCTTGGCTGCCCCGTCTGCCGCGCTCTTGGTCTCTTCGGACAGGTGCGCGGAGGCGTCATAACCAGTGATCGTGTACTGGGTGAGGATGGCCGCGATCGGCAGCACGAAGATCAGCCAGCCAAATCCCTTGTCGCCGTTGAATATGCCGGTGTTGTTGACCGTCGTGGCGAAGACGTCACTGAAGCTGGCGTGCCGCTTGGGAATCAGGAACAGGATCAGGATGACGGCCGCCGCGCCCGCCACGTGCCACCACACCGAAATGTTGTTGATGATGGCCAGCAGGTGCGACGAGAAGATGTTGATGAGCGCCGAGACCGCCAGGATGATCACGAACATGATGAAAACCCTGGTCAGGCTATAGTGCGCGGCCCAGCCCTCACTGAAGGTGGACAGCGTCAGGTCCAGGAACGTCGCGCAGCCGTACGCCACCGATGCGAGGATGGCGATGAGGCCGATGAGATTCAGCCAGCCGGTGTAGAAGCCGGCCTTCACGCCGCCGAGTTTGCTTGCCCACCAGTAGATGCCGCCCGAAGTCGGCATTGCGGAGACGAGCTCGGACATACACAGCCCGATGATCAGGATGAAGGCCGAGACCAGCGGCCAGCCCCATGCGATCGCCGCAGGGCCGCCGTTGTTCCAGCCGAGGCCGAACGAGGTGAAGCAGCCGGCCAGGATGGAGATGATGGAGAACGAGATGGCGAAGTTGCTGAAGCCGGACCACGAACGGTGCAGCTCCTGGGTGTATCCGAGTTCCGCAAGTAGCTTTTCGTCGGCGCTCAATTCGGGGATGTCGTGACCCTCTGGCACGGGATTCTCCTTCTGACATGGCGGAGTGGACTCAGCTCACTTCTCACAGAGAATAGGATGTCAATGGTCTGGTGTCCTACCTTTGGGAATGACGACCACGTAAAGCTTCCCCGCGGGTCGCCAGCGGGGTCAACTAGCTGCCGTTTCGCCTGTTTCCGAACTGACTCCGTCTCGATATTGACGTGCGTATTCGCCCTCATTATTGTCCAAGTTGTCTGACAACTTGCGCCAAACAGCCGAGGAGGGCGCCATGGCGGATAACAAGCGGGCAGTCGGATCGGTCACCTATCGGGATGCGGAGCACGGTTATTTCGAACGGCGCAAGTTGCGCCGTCACGCCGCGTTCTGGTCGCTATGGGCGCTCGGCGTCGGCGCGGTCATCTCGGGAGATTTCTACGGCTGGAACCTCGGCCTCGACGCCGGGGGCTTCGGTGGGCTGCTGATCGCAGGCATCGTCATCACGGTCATGTACTACGGCTTGTGCTACAGCATTGCCGAGATGTCGCCGGCACTGCCGCACACGGGCGGTGCCTACTCCTTCTCACGGTCGGCGATGGGCCCGTGGGGCGGATTCATCACCGGGTTGGCCGAGAACATGGAATACGTGATCACCCCTGCGGTCGTCGTGGGCGCGATGGGATTCCTTTCGCACGACATCGTTTTCGACCTGACTGGAGCCGACGGGTGGTGGAACAGTCCGGTGCTGTGGTGGGCGATCTTCTACATCATTTTCGTCGGGATCAACATCCTCGGCATCGAGATCACCATGCGCTTCACCGTCGTGATCACGGTGCTGGCGCTCGGGATACTCGCGTTCTTCTTCATTGCGGTGCTCGTCACGCGGTCCTTCGACGGCAGCCTGCTCACCAACATCCCACCGGAAGAGGGCGGAAGCAGCTTCCTGCCCAAGGGCATTGCCGGGATCTTCCCCGCCCTGCCGTTCGCGATCTGGTTCTATCTGGCAATCGAGGAACTGCCACTGGCCTCGGAGGAGTCTCACGATCCGAAGAAAGACATCCCCCGTGCGACGATCTGGGGGCTCAACACCCTGGTCCTGTTCGCTGTTCTCACCCTGTTCCTGAACACGGGAGTCGGGGGCGGAGCCGCGACCATCGGAACGTCGGCGACCCCGTTGTTCGACGGCTTCAAGGCGGTGTTCGGGGAGGGCGCGGCGGCGTCGGTGCTTGCGCTGATCGGGCTGATCGGCCTGATCGCCAGTTTCTTCACGATCATTTATGCCTATGGTAGGAACACCTACTCGCTGTCGCGCGCAGG
>JAVRPX010000883.1:0-3227 GCA_032161985.1 Mycobacterium sp. | reverse complement strand
TAAGGTAGCTGTCGTGCCTGGATGGGAGTCCGATGTGCTGCCTGGCTATTGGCAGCAGACGTTCGGCCTTGGGCCGGATCCCGACGGCGAAGGTGACCTCTTCGCCACGCTGGTGCGCCGGGGCGAGCCTGACCGGTCGGCGACGCGGGCCGTGCTGCTGGTGCACGGATTCACCGACTACTTCTTCCACACCGAACTGGCCGACCACTTCGCCGCGCGCGGCTTCGCCTTCTATGCCTTGGACATGAACAAGTGCGGGCGGTCATGGCGCGAGGGACAGACGCCGCACTTCACCACCGACCTGGCGCGCTACGACACCGAACTGGAGCGTGCGTTGGATTTGATGGAAGCCGACGCTGGGTCTGATGTCGCCGCCGGAGCGGCTCCGAGAGCCGACGTGCTCATCTACGGGCATTCCACCGGCGGACTGATCGTCCCCCTGTGGCTGGACCGAATGCGGCGCCGCGGCGACATCGCCAGACGTCACGTCACCGGCCTGGTGCTCAACAGCCCGTGGCTGGATCTGCAGGGCCCGGCCCTCCTGCGCTCTGCGCCTGCTGGCGCGGCCATCGGTGCGCTCTCGCGCATCCGCAAGAAGCGGGTGGTGCGGCCGCAGGCAGCGACAGAGGGGGGATACGGCGCCACTCTGCACAAGGAGTACGGCGGCGAGTTCGACTACGACCTGAAGTGGAAGCCCATCGGCGGCTTTCCCGTCACGTTCGGCTGGCTGCACGCCATCCGCCGCGCGCAGGTCAAGCTGCACCGCGGGCTGGACGTCGGTGTGCCCAACCTGATCCTGCGCTCGGATCGCAGCGTGCGCGAGGTCACCGACCCCGCAAAGATTGACGAGATCCAGCGCGGTGACGCCGTGCTCGACGTCAAGCAGATCGCGCGCTGGGCGGGCTGTATCGGCAACCGCTCCTCGATCGTGCCGATCGTCGACGCCAAGCACGATGTGTTCCTCTCGATGCCGGATTCCCGGCACGTGGCGTACCGCGAACTGGACAAGTGGCTGGATTGGCTTCTGGCCGAAACCTCTAATGCGGCAACTAAATCCGAACGAGGATAGGCACCATGGCCCATTTCGACATCGCGATCATCGGCACCGGTTCGGGCAACTCGATCCTCGACGACCGCTACGAAGGCAAGCGTGTCGCGATCTGCGAGCAGGGCGTGTTCGGTGGGACGTGCCTCAACGTCGGCTGTATACCGACGAAGATGTTCGTCTACGCGGCGGAGGTGGCTCAAAGCGCCAGGGAATCCGCACAATACGGGGTCGACGCGCACGTCGACACCGTCCGTTGGGGTGACATCGTGTCCCGGGTCTTCGGCCGCATCGATCCGCTCGCGATGGGTGGCGAGAACTACCGTCGCTTCTCCCCCAACGTCCAGGTGTTCGCCAGCCACACCCGATTCGGAAAGCCTCTGCCCGACGGCCGCTACACACTGCGCACCGACGACGGTGATGAGTTCACCGCCGATCAGGTGGTGATCGCAGCGGGCTCCCGCCCGGTTATCCCCGACGAAATCGCGAATTCCGGTGTGCGCTATCACACCAGCGACACGATCATGCGGATCGCCGACGTGCCCGAGCACCTGGTGATCGTGGGTGGCGGATTCGTGGCATGCGAATTCGCCCACATCTTCTCGTCGTTGGGCAGTCGGGTCACCATGATGATTCGGGGCAGCACCCTGCTGCGGGGTCACGACGACACGATCTGTGAACGGTTCACCGATATCGCCTCGAAGAAGTGGGAGGTCCTGAGCCACCACGAGGTCGTCGGGCTCCGGCAGGACGGCGACGGCGTGGAATTGCGCTGCCACGACGGTTCGCGGCTGCACGGAGATGTGCTGCTCGTCGCCACGGGCAGGACTCCCAACGGTGACATGCTCAACGCCGAACAAGCCGGCGTGAAGGTGACCGCCGACGGCCAGGTGGTCGTCGACGAGTACCAGCGCACGAGCGCGCGCGGCGTCTTCGCCCTCGGGGACATCTCGTCGGATTATCAGCTCAAGCATGTGGCCAACCACGAGGCGCGAAGGGTGAAGCACAACCTCTTGCAGGACTGGGACGACGTTGATGCCCTGATGCCGTCAAACCATCGGTACGTGCCGTCGGCGGTCTTCACCGACCCGCAGATTGCCAGCGTCGGACTCAGCGAAAATGAGGCCCGGGCAAAGGGATTCAGCATCAGGGCCAAAGTCCAGGATTTCGGCGACGTCGCCTACGGCTGGGCGATGGAGGACACCACAGGCATCGCGAAGATCATCGTCGACGACGACACCGGCCTGATATTGGGTGCCCACATCATGGGTCATCAGGCCTCGTCGTTGATCCAGCCACTGATCCAGGCGATGAACTTCGGCCTGCCGGCTCAGGACATGGCGCGCGGTCAGTACTGGATCCACCCCGCGTTGCCAGAGGTGATCGAGAACGCATTGTTGGCGCTGTGCGGCGAGCCGCCGTGGCCACCGTCGCGACGACACTGACGAGCGTCGAGCGTCAACCGGAAGCTTGTGGCGCCCAGCGCTTCTCGACCTGTCCGAAGTGCCACACCGCGAGGGCGATCAACCAGGCCGCGACAAACAACCCCACAATCATGAAGCCGACGAACTCCAGGTTCGCCGATCCGATCGCAGCGAGCGGACCCGACTCGATGCCGAGGCGGTCGGCGACGAGGCCGGCGAGCACGATGACGCCGATGACCAGAGCAACGACCACCGACAGCACCGTCACGGTCAGGTTGTAATACACCTTGCGGATCGGCTTGAGAAACGCCCAGCCGTAGGCCCGCGACATGAAGATGCCGTCGAGCGCATCGAACAGGCTCATCCCTGCCGCGAACAGCACAGGCAGCACCAGGATGGCGTACCAGGGCAGCGTGAACGCTGCCGTTCCCGCGGCCAGCACCAGCAGTGCCACCTGCGTGGCCGTGTCGAAACCCAGGCCCATGAGCAGCCCGACCGGGTAGAGCTGCCACGGCTTGCTTACCCGACGCATCACCTTGGCGAGTAGCCGCGCCAGGAAGCCGCGCTGCTCGAGGTGGTGTTCGAGTTCGGCTTCGTCGAAGTCGCCGCTGCGCATCCGGCGAAATACCTTGGCGATACCCACCACGGCGAACAGGTTCGTCAGCCCGATCAGAATCAGAAAGGTACCCGCGACGATGGAGCCCACCAGCCCGAGGGTCTGCAACAGCGGCGAGCCCTGATCCTGGACGGGTCCCACG
>JAVRPX010000882.1:0-2580 GCA_032161985.1 Mycobacterium sp. | reverse complement strand
TTCAGCGGTTGGGGGCCCTGGGGGAGGTCTACGCCAACGCCTCGCCGGACTTGTGGGCTGCGCTCGACCATGCGGTGATTACAGCGCGCACGGTCAACCGGCAGCAAGGCGATCTGGATGCGGCGCTGCTGGCTGCGGCCGGATTGGGAAACACCGGCGCGGATGTTTTCGGGCGGGGCGGCCCATACCTGGCGCGCGGGGCCGCCGATTCGGTTACCAGCAGCCAGCTGCTCGACGAGTACAGTTCCGAGATCTTTTGCACCCTCCGCAACTATCACGCCGCCAAGGCTGAAAGCGACGTAATCTACGGCGGCAATGGCTATTCCGTAAACGCCGACGACGAGTTTCTCGGTGCTGCTAACCCGTACGTGTATCCGGACAACTTGCCGCGCGTGAACGCAAGAGGCGGGCCGGCGGGCAAGCCGGGCTGCTGGCAGAAGGTTACTCGTGATCTGTGGCCGGCGCCGCACCTGGTGATGGATACAGGCGCGTCGATCGCGCCGTACAACCACTTCGAACTCGGCCAGCCGCTCGTGACCGAGTACGTCTGGGGCCGCCAGATCGGCGAGAACACCATCAACCCCTGACGGTTGACATCAACATCTGTGGCTCTACTGACGTTTCCGTGGGTCATTGGCGGCCGGGCAGTGTTGGGCGGTGCCCGCCGAGGGTGAGCATTGCCAGGGCGATTAAGGGACCGGGGTTGGCGAAGCCGAAGGCGATGCGGGTGAGGAGTCGGATTTTGGTGTTGACAGATTCGATGAGCCCGTTGGATAGACCGTGGGTGATGGAGGCCAGGATCTGTGCGCGGTGGCCAACGATGCGCCGTTGCAGCACGACGAACGATTCGATGCGGCATCGCCGCGCCCAGCTGACCCACCGATCCAGTGCCTCGGCGGCCTGGTCGACGGGCAGTTTGAAAACCGTGCGTAAGCCTTCCTTGAGCAGGTAGGCACGGTAGAGCCGCGGGTCGGTCTTGGCGATCCACGCCAGCTTCACTTGTTGGCGCTCGGTGAGGTTCTCCGGGTTCTTCCACAGCGCAAACCGCGCGCGCCGCAATGCTTTCGCGTTTCCGGTGGCCACGGTGGCGCGTCGGCCATGGGCCCAGCCGTGATTGCGGGTCGCACCTGCGCGGCGGGCGGCGTTCCAGGCATCGCGGCGCACCGCATCGAGTGCCTCAGTGGCCCAGCCCACAACGTGAAACGGGTCGGCGCAGCGGATCGCCTCGGGGCATCGATCGGCGATCACCTCAGCGATCCATCCGGCCCCGTCGGCGCTGACATGGGTGATCTGGGCACACCGGCCTTCACCGGATGCTTCCAGTGCATCGAAGAAAGCGCGCACCGTCGCCCGGTCGCGGCCCGCGCCGGCCCACACCAGCCGGCCGCTGTCGTGGTCGACCACCACGGTCAGGTACCTATGGCGGCGTTTGTAGGAGATCTCATCGATGCCGATCCGCTGCAGGCCGGCGAACGCATCAAACCCGGCGGCGGTATCGGCCCACACCCGGCTGATGATCGATCCGACTGTGCGCCACGCGATCCGCATCAGCTCAGTGACCGCTTTCTTGGAGCACTGCGTGGCCAACCAGGCCACCTGCTGGTCGAACGAGCGGGTATGTCCAGCGCCGTGTCGGGCCCAGGGGACCTGTCGCACCGTGGGCCCGTGGACCGGGCAGTTGACCCGCGGGGCGTCCGCTTCAACGAAGACCTGGATGGTTCCCATATCCAGCGCACGCCAGCGCCGCCGCCCCTGACCACGGTCATACCAGGAAGCCCTCGATCCGCACGTTCCGCACCGACCCCGACTCGCTCGTCGCGGCCTGACATGGGCCACCAAAACCTGTGCCTGCTCATCGAACTCGACATCCTCGACCACGGCGCTCTCGACGCACAACAAGGCGCGCCATAAGCTGGCGTTCCGCACGCCGTTCTCCGATCTGTAGGTTTTGACCTTCGACAAGCCAAAAACCTAGGCCGGAAACGGCGTGCGGCCGTTCAGGCGCGATCAACAACCCACAGATCAGTCACAAGAGCCTCAAATTATGACGCGGTGCGAACGGGAGGTGCTCCGATGGCCGATGGAGAGCCCTGGTGGGCGACCGACCCCGATATCACAGAACGCCGTCGCGCGGTCTTCGACGAGCTCGAGCGCGCGACGAACAAGCCGATCACCCCTGATACGCCTGACCCTGTTCTTGCGGATCTCCTGAGCGGCGAGAGCGTACGCGAGCTGGGCTCAGCGCGCGACGCCGTCGCCTCCGCCCAGGCTCGCTATGCCGATGCGGTTCAGAAGGCTCGTGCCGCCGGGCTCTCGTGGGGCGAAATCGGCCGAGTCCTCGGCGTCTCGAAGCAGGTGCTGCATCGCCGCTTCAGCCGAGAACTCACTTAGGCGGCAGGCTCTTGGCGTAGTCGACGCCGCGGATGACCCAGCTCTGCAGCTGACGTTTGGTTTTGACGCCGTCGAGCGACACGCGCAGCCAGCCTCGGGTTTCGCGCCCGGCCATCACCATCGGTTCGACGTGGTCGCGGGCCAGCAGCTTCTCTGTCTCCTCAGGAGGTACCCGGACCATCAGCCCGC
>JAVRPX010000881.1:0-7389 GCA_032161985.1 Mycobacterium sp. | reverse complement strand
AACCCGAACACCTCACTTGCCGCCACCAGGCTCGGCAACTCTGTGTCCTCGACCGCGCCGAGGATGATCGGCGCAACGTCGAGCTCGGAACACCTCCGCTCGAACTCCGCCCGGTAGTCGCGGTAGTCGAACAGCGTTTCCCCACCGGCGATCACCAGCGAGATGTCGGGAAACCGTTGCCGGAACAGGTGATACGACGACACCAGGTCCAGCGATCCTTTGCGTGGTTCGATACCGCCCACAGCCAACACATACCGGCCCAGCTCGTCGCGCCAGCGCTGCTTGCCGACACCATCCGACGCGGCCGCGATGAACCGGTCCGCCCGCACGCCGTTCGGAATCACCGTCGGATGCAGCCCCCACCCCGCGACGACCTCCGCGGCGACGGCCGCCGACACACATATCCGCGCGTACGGTTCCACCACCGCCTTCTCATGGCACGCGACGAGGATCGGTGTGGTGAACTCGTCCAGGTGGTGAATTGTCCGTATGCACGGGCCCACGGCGTTGGCGCTGACGCAGTCCTGCGCGTGCACGATGTCGTAATCGTCCGCCACGAAGTCGCGCCGCAGCGTCTCGATCGACCGCACGATCCGCTCGGTCACCGATTCGTTCTCGACCTCAGGAAAGTCCACCAACCGCACCGCTACCCGCGGATCCACGGCACGGAAGAAGCCCTTGTCGCCCTGGCGGGCCAGCGACCACACGGTCACGTCGATCCCGAAGTCCGCCAGCGCCTCCGCCAGGTTCAGCGTGTGCACCACCCCGCCGCGCGGCTTGGTCGAGTATGTGATGAGCGCGACGCGCACCGCTCAACTCCTCGACCGCGCCCGATAGGCATCGAGCCTGCGCTCCGCCAGATGGTTGAGAACCTTTCGCGCCCTGCTGATCTCACTCTCGACGTCGACCTCGACCTTCGCCAGCCCGCCCTTCGACCGCGTCGTGGCCAGGATGTCGCCGCCCGGGCCCACCACCTTGGCCTGCCCCAGGAACTGCAGAGCGCCCATGACCCCGGTCTGGTTCGAGGACACCAACACCACCTGGTTCTCCGCCGCCCGCGCACAGTCGTAAAGGTCGAACAGCCGCGACTGTCGATCGGCAGGCAGCCGCGACGCCCGGTCGGTCACACTGGCCGGCCACGCTGACAGCGCCGCGATGATCGATGCCCCGTCCAGCGCCAGCGCCCGAGCCGATTCGGGGAACGTCTTGTCGTAGTCGATCAGCATGCCGATCCGGCCAACCGGAGTGTCGAACGCCGAGAACGAGTCACCGGCGAGGTACGCCAACGCCTCGCCCGCCGGTTGGTGCACCTTCCGATGCGTCCCCAACACCCCGTCCCCCGACACGCAGATTGCCGAGTTGTACCGCCCGCCACCCGCCGCCGCCTCGGCGTAGCCCACGCACACCGTCATCGGCCCCGCCCCGGCTATCACCGCCGCGATCTCCGGTCCGTCCGGGGCCAACGTCGGCGGAGGATCGTCGGGGTCGGGCGCACGCAGGTCGCCGATGTAGCCGCCCAGGCACGCGTCGGGAAACACCAACAGCTGCACGCCTTCTCGGGCCGCTGCCTCGACTATGCCAACGACCTTTTCCACGCACCGGACCACGTCCCGGCCGAAATGCGCCGCCACCGCGGCCACCGTCACCGGCGCCATGCCATCCCCGTCACGCCCGACCCAAGCCGGTCACCCCCGCGGCGACCGCCGTCGTCACGGCGCCGTCCGGCCACCGGAGCCGCACACCTTGCTCCACGGTCAGGCGCCCGCACACCTCGCTGGCCACGCCAGCCGGCACTGGCACGGGGGAACCGTCGACGGTGAGCATCCCGAAACCAGGGAAGCATGTCAGCCACGATCCCATCTCCGCACCTGTGGGGCGGGGAATCGCCGAAACGTCCAGTTCGGCGCCCGTTCCACTGGCTTCGGCCATCATCCCGGCCGTGCCGACGATCCCCGCCATGCTGACGTCCTTCGCCGCGCGTGCCCGCATCGCGTTTACCAGGCCGGCCATCGTGACCAGGTCGTCCGAGGAGCGGGCGCTTGTCGAATCCCATTGCCGTCCTTGATAACCCGGCCGCCAGCGCCCCGAAAGATCGGCGGTCAGCCGCAGGCTGTCGCCCGCGATGCCGCCGCCGGCCGGTACCGGCTGCGCGGTGCGGCCCAACGCCGTCACCGCCAGCGCTGCCGGTACACCAAGCTGTGTATGACCACCCAGCACCGGTACCCGCCACGCCTGCGAGCCCCGCGCGACCCCCCGCATGATGCGGGTCAGCAGGGACTGCGTCGGTGCGCCGACCGCGTCCAGCAGACCGACCGGCGCGGCGCCCATCGCGGTCAAGTCGTTGACGTTGACCAGCACCGAACACCACCCCGCCCACTCCGGATCACGCTCCACCATCGACGGGATGACGGCGTCACACGCGGCTACTATGTCGCTTCCCGGCAGCGGTACACCGTCGTCCCCGACGAAACCCGTCGGTCCCAACCCGCCTTCGACGGCGCGCAGCGGGTCCAGCACCGCGCCCAGGAACGACTTCGTCGCGTCGGCGACACGCTGAATCTGGTTGAGCGGCCATCGCATTCGTACATGGGGGCGGCCCGCCACGTCGCAGTCGCCGAGGCTGTTCCAGCCGAGCCCGATGAACAGCTCCTGGTACCGGCGTTGCACGGTGGCCTCGAACCGCAGCGCCCCCGCCGACTCGACATAGGCGCAGGCGGCACGGATCAGTGCGGGGCCGACACCGGATGTCCGCACCGACGGGTCGGTGACGAGCCGGCTGCCGGTCCACCAGCCGATGTCGGGTGCGCAGCGGGGCGTCAGCCGAACCCCGCCTAGCACCGAACCGTCCAGTGCCGCGGCCACCAAGACGACCGTGCGCGGGTCGTCGTCGACGTCGTCGCGGTCGCTACCGGCGAACAACCCCTGCTCGACGACGAACGTCTCGCGCCGCAACCGCCGGTACTCGTCGCCCTCGCGACCTTCCGCCGGATGGATCAGGAACCCCGGCTGCGGGTGCGTCCTGCCACCGGCCAGAATAGACAACTCGCGGTGGCGAATAACCTTGTGCACCATCGTGTTCACCCGCCCAGGTTCTGCAGGACGCCACATGCGCCGCACGCCGCGCAGCCGGCCCGTTGGTCGGCCCCGGACATTCCCGCCAACCGCAGCTGGGCGGCGACCTCCCGGGACACTTTCTCGACCAGTGCGGCGTCCGGCGCTCGGGCAGCATCGACGTCGACGGCCAGAGTGCCCGGGTGCGGCCGGAACGGTACAACGAACGGGTACACGCCCATGGCGATCAGCTCGGCCGCCCCCGCGACGAGCTCGTCGGGGTCCTCGCCCAGCCCGACAAGCAGGTACGTCGACACCTGGTTGCGGCCGAACAGCCGCACCGCCTCTCGCCAGGCTTCGCGGTACCGAGTCAGCGGCACCGTTGCCTTGCCCGGCATCCACCGCCGCCGCACGTCGTCGTCCAACGACTCGACGTGGATACCGATGGCGTCCGCGCCCGCGTCCCGCAGCTCGGTGATGACCGAAAGATCGGCAGGCGGCTCGCACTGCACCTGGATTGGCAGCGCAGGCACCGCGGCCTTTACCGCCTTCACACACCGGGCCAAGTGGCGGGCGCCGCGGTCGCTACCGGCGGAGGTGCCCGTCGTCATCACCATTTGAGCGACACCGTCGAGGCGCACCGCGGCTTCGGCGACTGCGGCGAGCTCGGCCGCCCGCTTGACGGCGGTGGTGGCGCCCGCGCGCAGTGACTCCTCGATCGAACAGAACCGGCAACGCTGGTCGGGGGAGTAGCGAATGCATGTCTGGACGACTGTCGTCGCCAGCACGTTGCGGCCGTGCAGCTTGGCGAGCTGCTCGTACGGCACACCGTCGTCGGTCACGAGATCGTAGAACTTCGGCCGCTCGATCACCTGGACGTCCAGACCGGTGTCCTCACCGTCGAAGAGGATCTGGGTGCCGTCGAACACGAACGGGCTCAGAGGATTTCGCGGTATGGCCGCGTTGAGGCCGTCTATCACGAGGTGACCGTCGTCGCTCGGGCCTGCGCCTGAAGTGCGGCTCACCGGTGGACGGCCCCGGATACCCAGCAGGGCGAGGTCGACGCGGGTCGATACGGACATCAGCTTCTCCTCAGTGGCCCGCGGCCAGACGCAGCACGGGGTCGTCTTGCGGAGCCGCAAGGCCGGCGACATCGAATACTGTCGCCGCAATCGTCGTGGCGATATGCCGTGCGTCGTGGTCGATTCCGAGGAACCTGCCCGATCCCCAGGTGTGCATCCACGGCAGCCCGACGAAGCTCAGCCCGGGCACGTTTGTGACGCCGCGGTTCTGCATCGGCCGTCCGCCGCCGTCGAACGCGCTGGCCTCGATCCAGCGGTAGTTCGGTCGGTAGCCGATCGCCCACACGATGCTGGCGACGCCCTCCGCGGCGAGATCCAAAGTGGTGGGCTCTGTTTCGGGCTGCCATGCCCGCGTGTAGCGCCTGGGCGGTTCGGCTGAGATGCGCTCCCGTTCGATGTAGGAGTCGATGTCGGCGCAGATCGAGTTGTACACCGAATCGGCGTGGTCGAGCGACGCGCGCAGCGTCGGCGCGAACTGCAGGCTGCTGTCCTTGCCGTCGGTCAGTGCCCCGTAGAGGCGCATGCCCTCGATGGCGAACCGGCGCAGGTCGATATCGCGTCCGCGATCGCGGCCGGTGACGTAGTGATTGGTCTTCTCGATGGCCGCCTTGCCGCCGGGGTACTCGCCCGCCGCCCTGTCGTAGAGCCCCATATCGGACAGCCACGTCATGCAGTCGCGGCCCCGGTAGAACCGGGCGACGCGCGGGGCGCTGCCGACCGCAAGATGCACCTGACGTCCTTCCAGGTGCAGGTCCTCGGCGATCTGTGCGCCCGACTGCCCGGTGCCGACCACCAGCACGGCGCCCTGGGGCAGCTGACCGGCGTTGCGGTACTGCTCGGAATGGATCTGCGTCACCGCTGGGTCTAGCGATCCGGCGAACGCGGGCTTCACCGGCAGTGGGTAGCCGCCCGTCGCGACGACCGCGTGTTCGCAGGTCATCGTTTCCTCGCCGGCGTCGGTGCTCACGGTGAGCTCGAAGCTGCCGCCGACGATGTTGCGCAGCCGGGTGACTCGGGTGTGGGCGCGCACCGGTGCGTCGAAGGTGTCCATCCAGCCGGCCAGCCAGTCGACCACCTCGTCTCGGGTCATGAAGCCATCTGGGTCCGGACCCGCGTAGGAGTATCCGGGCAGCCGGCAGTGCCAGTTCGGGGTGACGAGGGTGAAACTGTCCCACCGGCTGTCTGCCCAGGCGTGCGCGGGCGTCTTGGCCTCCAGCACGACGTGGTCGATCCCGGCTCGGCTGAGGTACCAGCTGACCGACAGCCCCGCCTGGCCGGCTCCGATGATCGCAACGGGGATGTGTGCAGTCATGACGTCTCCAATGGAGGTTGCATGGCGGTGACGTGAACACGCGCCGAGGGTTCGAATCTGCTTGCCACTTCGGCGATTTCCTCGGTGGTGGCTGCCGCCGAAGTGCACATGAAGCCGAACTTCGCGCGCACCCGCTCGCTGGCCTCGGCGAGCGCCATGCCCGACCGGTCGACGAAATCGGCGACGGTATAGCTGGCGCCCGCGCTGAGGTAGTCGTGCATGACCAGGCTAGGGGAGTAGCAGCTTTGGACGCTGCCGTCGGGCCAGCGGACGTCGAATGTCATTTCAGGCATGCGCCAGCTCCCGCCATTTCGCCACCGCGCCGTCGGTCAACGGTCCGTAGACGTCGGGTCTGCGGTCGCGCAGATGGAACATTCCGCCCCGCATGGCGCGGAACGTGGAGTCGATATCCACCTCCGCAACGGCCATGCCGCTGCCGAGAAGTGTTGTTGCCAGGATGTTTCCGCCTGGGTCGACGACCTTGGCGTTGCCGACGTAGCGCAGTGAGCCGAACGTGCCGCTCTGGTTGGACGCGATCCAGAACACCTGGTTGTCGAGGGCTCGTGCCGTATCGAACAGGTTGAACCGGTAGGTCCAGCGGTCGTCCTGCAGGTTTTCGGCGGTGGCGGTGCGGGCGGCGGGCCACGCGGACAGGCTGGCGATGATCTGTGCGCCCTGCAACGCCATGATGCGGGCGGCTTCCGGAAACGCCTTGTCGTAGCAGATCTGCAGCCCGACCCGACCAACCGGGGTGTCGAACACGTCGTAGCCCGAACCGGCCGAGTACGACATGCCTTCGCCGAGGGGCTGATGGACTTTGCGATACGCGCCGTAGACGGTGTTTCCGTCGAGCACCGCTGCGGCGTTGTAGCGTGTCTCGCCGTCCTCGGCCAGTTCGCAGAAGCCGATCGCGACGACGAGGTCGCCGATGATCGCTTGCACGCGGGCGATCTCCGGGCCGTCGAGCCGGATGGCCGGCGGCAGCGAAGGAGTGCTGGTCTTTACCGTGTCGCCGTGGTTGCCCAGCGACGACAGGTACCCACCGATGGCCGCCTCCGGCAACACCAGGAAGTCGACCGATTTTTCCCGCGCCCCCTCGACCAGTGAGGAGATCAGCGCGTAGTTCTGCTCCAGGTCGCGGGTGAAGTTGGCCGAGACCGCGGCTAATGTCGTCATCTCACAATAACTTTCGACTGGCTTCCGAGATCAGACCATGTAGGTGGAGTTGATGACCGCGCCCTTGCGTGCATAGTGGATGACCGCGTCCTGCACGTCGAGCGGATGTGCCGGGATCACGCCCTCGATGAGATCCTCCTCGCGCCCGCCATGCAGTGCCAACCCGAACCGGCAACAGAACACCGTTCCGCCCTCGCCGATGAATGTGGCCAGCGCGTCGTTGATGTTCTGCTCGCCGGGGAAGCCCGAGTCACCCGTCTTCGGAAAGCCACGGGTGGCAAGGCAATTGATCGCGCCCGGGCCGTAGAAGTAGATCGCCGACTCGAAGCCTTTGCGCAGTGCGCGGGTGGCCTGCAACACGGCGACGAAGCTCACCGACGATTCGTGGGCGATACCGTGCACAAGAGTGAAATACGTCTCGCCGTTCTCGGCCTTGTAGTCGGGGAAGATCTTGGTGCCGCCGTAGATGTTGGAGCCTTTAGGCAGTGCCGGATGCGGAATCTCCGCAAGCGAAGTCTTGATGTTCTCGTCGATCAAATCGTCAAAAGGCATGGGGGTCTCCACGTTTCGGGGGTAAGCGATGGGTCTCACGGCGTCGATGCCGCGAGCCGAGTGAATCGTTCGGCTCTATCGATTACAGGCCGCGAGTGTTTTCCTTTGGTTAGCGATGGATTACAACTGCGTTAGGAGGAACTCACAGCCGAAGCACCGGGCGTAACACTCGACCGGAGCTGGCGACCGCCGAGCCACCGTGCACGGCCCGACATC
>JAVRPX010000880.1:0-2828 GCA_032161985.1 Mycobacterium sp. | reverse complement strand
CGCAGCTTGGCGCTTCGCTGCGCAAGGGCTGGTTCCGCATGATCGGGACGATGATCGGCGCGGCAATGATCGTGGTGCTGACCGCGTGCTTTCCGCAGGATCGGATCGCCTTTCTCGGGCTCCTCGCCGTGTGGTGCGCCATCTGCGCTTTCCTGGCCACGGTGTTGCACAACTTCGCCTCCTACGCGGCGGCGCTCGCCGGCTACACGGCAGCGATCGTCGCGGCGAACACGCTCGGCGCGACCGGCGGCCCTAGTCCGGACGTCTTCATGCTGGCGATCTTTCGCGCCAGCGAGATCTGTATCGGAATCGTGTGCGCTGGTGTCGTGCTCGCCGCGACGGATCTTGGCGGTGCTCGGCGGCGGCTGGCAGCATCATTCGCCGATCTGGCGGCCGCCGTCGCCGGCGGGTTTGCCCGCACGCTGGACATAGGCCCGCCCGAACGCCCGGATACGCAAACCGTGCGTCGCGAGCTCGTCCGCCGTGTCATCGCGCTCGAACCGGCAGTCGACCAGGCGCTCGGGGAATCCAGCCATGTTCGCTATCACGCAGCGACCTTGCAGACCGCCTTGCATGGCCTGTTCAGAGCGCTCGATGGGTGGCGCGGAGTTGCGACGCATCTAAGCGGCTTGCCGGACAACCTGAACCCGCAGGAGGCGGAAGCCATTCTGCGCAGCATTCCGCTCGAGCTGCGATCGGCGGGCGCGCCGGCACGCTGGCTGGCTGATCCCATCGCCTTGCGCCGCGTTTGCGCAGAGGCGGTGCACCGACTGCTCGCCCTGCCCGCACGCGCGCCATCGCTGCGGGTGCTCGCCGACGAGAGCGCCAAGATGCTGGACGGCATTGTGCGCGTATTCGATGGGCTGACACTGCTCGTCGACGCGCCCGGCCGATCTTCGCGCCGCTCGCGCCGCATGCTGAGCGTACCCGATTTGCTGCCTGCGCTCGTCAATGCGGCACGTGCATTCGCCGTCATCGCCGCGGTCGAGCTGTTCTGGATTGCCACTGCGTGGCCCAATGGTGCCTCAACCTTCGTGTTTAGTGCGATCGTACTGTTGTTGCTTTCGCCGCGCGGTGATCTGGCCTACGGCGGCGCTGTCGCGTTCTCGCTCGGCGTCGCCATCTGCATCGTCGTCGCTGCCATCATCAAGTTCGCTGTGCTGCCGGCATTCGAGACGTTCCCGGCGTTCTGCCTCGCCATCGGGCTTTACCTCGTACCTGCCGGCTTTGCCTTGGCCTGCAGCCGGCAGCCGGCGGCGATCGCCGTGTTCACCGCGGTGAGTGTCAACGTCATGCCTCTCCTCGCGCCCACCAATCAGATGAGCTACGATACGACTCAGTTCTACAATTCCGCGCTATCAATCGCTGCAGGCTGCGTCGTCGCACCGCTGGCATTTCGCCTGTTGCCGCCGTTGTCGCCAGCGCTGCGCGCGCGCCGCCTGCTCTCCCTCACGTTGCGCGACCTGCGCCGTCACGCGATCGCTCTCTCGCTTGCGAGATCGGAGCATTGGGAAGGGCTGATGTACGCTCGGCTCGCGGCATTGCCGGACCAGGCCGAGCCGTTGCAGCGCGCGCAACTGCTCGCAGCCCTGTCGGTTGGCAGTGAGATCATCGAGCTGCGCCACTTGGCTGCGCGCGTTGCAGCGGCGGTGGAGCTCGACTCCGCCCTTGCGGCGTTCGCGCAGGGAAACAGTGCGATCGCAATCGCGCGGTTACGTCAACTCGATCACCAGCTCGCTTCCGCTCCCGGCGCGGACGAGGCTACGGCGCTGCGTACGCGGGCTCGTATCCTGGTTATCCGCGAGGCGCTCTCCGAGCACGCATCCTACTTCGACGTAGGCGCGATTGCATGAGGTTCGCCGAGATCGACCTGTTAGGAGTGTATGTCGCGCCCATCTCGCTCATGATGGTCGGTGCTTGGCTCGGCACGATCGCAGTGCGCCGCCTCGCCAGCCGCTCCGACTTGCTGCGATACGTCTGGCATCCGGCCCTCTTCACGTTTGCAGTGTACATCATCTTTCTTTCGTCCTCGATCTTGATCATCTCTCGCTGAGGCTCGTCATCATGACCGTTACTGAAATCACATCAAAGCGTGGCAAGACAGAGCATGATCGCGATGGGAGCCGGCCTGTTGAGCCGGAAACTCGCGAACGGATCAGACCTCGTAGCCCGATCATTCCATTCTTAATCACCTTGCTGGCGGTTGCCATTGCCGGGCTGCTCGGTTGGGCGATGTGGGTGAGCTATATGGGCGCGCCGTGGACACGCGACGCGACTGTGCGCGCCTATATCGTCACCATGGCGCCGGAGGTCGCGGGACGCATAGTCGAGCTGCACGTCGTCGACAACAAATACGTTCGCAAGGGCGATCCTCTGATGGTGATCGACCCAACCAACTACAGAATAGCCATCGAACAAGCCCAGGCGGCTGTACAACAGGCGCAGGCGGGCGTGCAAAGCAACGAAGCGCAAATGAGCGTCCAGCAGGCACAGATCGGCGCGAATCGGGCACAGTTGGACCAGGGGCAGGCCGTGCTTGTATTCGCGCAGCAGCAGGCAGCGCGCTTCCAGGACTTGGCGCAAAAAGGTGCGGGCACCCTTCAGAATGCTCAGCAGTTCGCTTCGCAACTGCATCAGCAGGAGGCCGCGCTTCAGAGCGCACAAGCCAATCTCAATCTGGCGCAGCGGCAAGTCGAAACATTGAAGGCGCAGCGCATGAGCGCCGAGGCGGCTCTCGCACAAGCCAAGGCGCAGCTCCACCAGGCGCAAACGAATCTCGAGCGCACGCGCATTCTCTCCCCGGTCGACGGCTATGTGACAAACTTGCT
>JAVRPX010000879.1:0-2689 GCA_032161985.1 Mycobacterium sp. | reverse complement strand
CTGCGCCGGACCCGCAGCGGTGTGGCATGGCAAGCGGTGGGAGTCCAGTTCGCCGCCTACGAGATCGCGCTGCAGTACGCGAAGGAGCGCGAGCAGTTCGGCCGCCCGATCGCCAAGTTTCAGATGGTTCAGGACCTGCTGGTGAAGATGCTCGGCAACGCCACGGCATGCGCCGGGATGATGGCCCGCCTGGCCCAGTTGCAGCACGAAGGGGTGTATCGCGACGAGCAGTCAGCGCTGGCGAAGGCCTATTGCACAGTGCGGATGCGCGAGACCGTGCACTGGGCGCGGGAGTTGTTGGGAGGCAATGGCATTGTTCTGGACTACAACATCGGCCGCTTCGTCGCGGATTCGGAGGCTCTGTACTCGTACGAGGGCACCAGGGAGATGCAGACGCTGATCGTCGGCAAGTCGGTCACCGGCCTGAGCGCGTTCGTTTAGAGAGTCGACGACAATGACCACACAAACAACAGATTCCGTATTTTCCGGCCTGAAAGTCGTTGAGATAGCCAGCTTCATCGCGGCTCCAGCCGCGGCGACGATGCTCTCGGACTTCGGTGCCGAAGTCATCAAGGTCGAGCCACCTGGCATGGGTGACCCACAGCGGTTCTTGAGCTCGGTGCCGCCGAGTCCGGCCGCGTCCGGTAATTACAGCTGGCACTTGGCAAATCGCAACAAGCGCGGCATGGCCGTCGACCTGAAGTCGGCGGGCGGCACGGAGATCCTCAAGCGACTCGTCGAATGGGCTGATGTGGTGATCACCAACTTCCCGTACGGCACCCGCGAGGCTCTCCACCTCGGCTACGAAGAAGTGTCGAGCTGGAACCCCACCGTCATCTATGCAGACGTCACCGGGTTCGGGGATGCCGGACCCGACGCCGGGCTGCCGGGGTTCGATCTGACCGCGTTCTGGTCGCGCAGCGGACTGCTTGCCTCGACACGCGACGCCGGTGCACCGCCGACGTCTCCACCTTGGGGCAGCGGCGATTACACCACCGCCACCGCGATTTACGCGGCGATAACGACGGCTCTCTACCACCGCGAACGTACAGGGCGGGGTGCCAATGTCGGCACCTCGCTGCTGGCCACCGGGGTGTGGGCGACCGGAACATTGGTGTCGGCAGCCCTTGCCGGCGGCAAGCCGTACCAGCTGCATGACCGCTCCGCACCCGTGAACGCGATGACCAATGCCTACCAAAGCGAGGACGGACGCTGGATCATGCTGGCCGCCAGACAGTCGGCCTGGCCGGCATTGGCCAATGCGATCGGCCGGTCGGACCTCTTGTCCGATCCGCGGTTCAGCGATGCAAAGGCTATCGGCCAGCACGCCGCGGAGCTGGCCGATCTGCTCGACACCGAGTTCCATGCGCGGCCCTTGGCGAATTTGAAGGAGGCCCTCGACGCCGCCCGTATCCCTTACGGCGTAATCCAAACCGCGGAAGAGGCGGCCACGGATCCTCAGCTGCGCGCCGCCGAGATCGTCGTGCCGATCGAAGGGGCCGAGGACGTGGAGTACACCGTCAACAACCCGATCACTCTACGCGGGCTGGCCAGAGTTCCGTCCCGCCGCGCACCCGAGCACGGTGAGCACAACACCGAAATCCTCGCCCAGCTTGGATTCACCGACGCCGACATCGCCGAGCTACGGGAACAGAAAGTGATTCCCGTTGCACGGGAGCAGGAGACAACGACGTGACCACAACCGAAGTAGCGACGGACCTCATACTCACCGAGCGTCACGATGGTGTGCTGACGATCACCATTAGCCGTCCGGCGCAACGCAACGCCATCAACCGTGACGTCGCCGCCCAACTAGCATCCGCGCTGGATCAGCTGGATGCCGACCCGACGCTGTCGGTGGGCGTGCTCACAGGGGCCGGCGGAACATTCAGTGCTGGCATGGACCTGAAGGCATTCGCGAACGGGCAGACCCCGATCCTTCCCGGTCGCGGATTCGGCGGGATCACCCGAGCCGTGGTGCGCAAGCCGCTGATCGCCGCCATCGAAGGATGGGCACTAGGCGGTGGCTTCGAAATGGCGCTGGCCTGCGACCTGATCGTTGCGGCACGGGACGCCAAATTCGGTTTGCCCGAGGTGAAACGAGGACTCATCGCCGGGGAGGGCGGCGTCATCCGCTTGCCTCAGCGACTCCCCTACCAGCTGAACAGCGAGGACGCGCATGAAGGAGCGCTGGCTTTCGCCGAAAAGCATGCACCCGTGTGGCGCGGGCGCTAACGACCAACCGAGTTAAGGAGCAAATCATGACAACGCAAAAGCCGGTGCAGCGCATCGCAATCGTCGGCACGGGAACCATAGGTGCGAGTTGGGCGACCCACTACCTCGCCCACGGCTTCGATGTCACGGCCACCGATCCGGCGCCTGGCGCCGAGACAGCGCTGCGGTCTTACGTCGAGGGTGCATGGGAGGCGGTAACGACGCTGGGAGTTGGGCCCGGTGCCTCCCCCGATCGCCTGGAGTTCGCGGCAGACCTGCAGCAGGCACTCGCCGACGCCGACTTCGTTCAGGAGAACGCGCCCGAGCGCCCGGAACTGAAGGTCAAGCTGTTCGCCGAGATCGACGAGGCCACATCGCCGGACGCGATCATCGCCTCGAGCTCGTCTGGCATCACGATGAGCGTCATGCAGACCCACTGCCTGCACCCGGAGCGAACCGTCATCGGCCACCCGTT
>JAVRPX010000878.1:0-3079 GCA_032161985.1 Mycobacterium sp. | reverse complement strand
CAACTCGAGGTCGCACAATTGTCGTCGAGTCAGCGTCCAGCTCGGCCAGCGGACGGCGAGCGCCTTGAGCTCGTCGGCGCGCGCGTCGCCTACGCGCAGATCGACGAGTGGCGGCGCGTCGGGCTGTACGACGTTGGTAACGGTCATGTTTGCCCTCCGGCCGCAGGAGTTGCCCCGGCCCGGTCAGGCGCCGGTGCCGTCGTGGCTGCGTCGGGTCCGACGAATTGCTCGTACAGGTCGCCGGCCCGCGATCGAAGCCGAGCCAGACCGGGCCGCAACCACAACGCTGCGAGCTCCTCCTTGGCCCGGTGTCGCTGCGCCGATGGCATCCAAGCCTCCCGCAGCCGACCGGACGCGGCCCGAGCTTGCAGGTCGCGCAGTTCGTCGCGGGCCGCTTCCTTCGAGACGAGTCCGGACTCGAAGCCGAGCAGCACCGGCGACAGGCTGCCGCGCTGCGCGATCAGCTCGAAGCAGTCGCTCACGTCCTGAGGCGTGTGGGCGAACTCGGTCAGTGTGAGACTGAACCGCCGGTTGAGCCGCCTGATCACCGAACCGAAGTCCCCCGTGACCGTCTCGAACTCTCCGACGACCAAGCGATCCTGGTAGGCCAGCAGGCATTCGTGAAAGCGGACATAGGCGACGAGCGCATCTCGCATCGCGACTCCGGGTTCGCGGACGAGCTGCGACAGGATCGCCCCCCGCGGCTCCCGTATCAAGAGCAAGGCAGGAATCTCCTTGCGCGCAGCGGCGATGAGCTGCGCGGGGGCGTGCAAGTGGTGGGCGAGCCGGACTGGCCGTTCCTGGGCCAGCTGCAGGGCGTATACGGCGAACGTGCTTGCCGACCGCGTGTACCCGTCGATCACCAGCTCGGTCTTGGCGCCGAGGACCTCCGGGCTGGGCCCCGGGTACTTGCGGCGGGCGAAGGGCAGGTACAGCGCCGGGTGCTCGGTGGCGCGCGTGCGCACGGTATGCCGCGCGCGACGCAGCCCGGGGGTGCGCGCGAGGATGCTCATCACGCCACCACCCTGACGACCCGATCGACGTGCGGCGGCATGGTCTCGTCCGTCGGTGCCCGATCGAGGAGGGTTCGGTATACGTCGAGGTAGGCGCGCTGCTGGTGATCCCACGCCAGCTCATCCTCGACCCGACGTCGCCCAGCCTGCCCCATTGCCTGGCGCCGCTGCGGATCGTGGAGGAGATCGTCGATCAATTCGGCGAAGCCTGCCACGTCGGCAGGCGCCGCGTAGGCAGCGGCATCGCGCGCGAGCGCCCTGGTCTCGGCTAGGTCGAACGCCACGAACGGAAGGCCGAAAGCCATGTACTCCATCCCCTTTACCGGCGAGACAATCTCTTCGAGGTTCGGTTCGAGGCCGAGATCTGCGCTTGCGAGGTAGGTGAAGGCTTCGCGTTCGGCCAACCAACCGGGGAACGAGACGTACTCGGTGATGCCGAGCGCAGCCGCCTGCCGTTGCGCCTCTGGGCGGGATTCGCCGTCGCCAACGAATGCGAAGTGGCAGTCGGTCCGCTCGCGTTCGTGGACGAGGGAGGCCACGGCGCGCAACGCCAAACCCACCTGGTCCTGTGGGCCCATCACGCCGAGCCAGCAGCACAGGTAGCGCTTGCCGTGCTTGAGCTCGGGTCGCGCCGAGCTGCGCCGATCGACGTGCGCAAGCACGGGGCCGTTGCCGACCACGCTGACCGCGCCGGCGGGCAGCGCGCCGCGTACGTATGCCGTGGTCTCGAGCGACCGGTTCACGGTGATTACGTGGTCGGCCGCACGGTAACTGGCTCGTTCCAGCCAGCACAGCAACCGGTAGGCCGCGTCCCGGCGCCCGTAGCGAAGTTCGTACAGCTCGGGCGTGAGATCGCGCTGATCGAGCACGAGCCGTGCGCCGAGCAGCCGTAAGGGCGCGGCGATGGTGAAGTAAATATCGGGCGTACCGCTGATCTGGATGGCGTCGAACCGGTCCGTGGCGAACGTCCGCGCAGTCAGCCACCCCGCCAGTGCCAGCGAGTAGCCGTACTCACGCAGGAAGCCGAGCTTGCTGTCGCCGTCAGCCGGGGCGCGGTACTGATGGACGCGCACGCCGTCGATTGCGTCGTTGCCCGGATCGCTGCGGCAGATCACCGAGACTCGGTAACCGTCGCCCAGCAGCGCGAGTGCTTGCTTGCGCAGCCGGTGATCGCGCGCCAACGAAACGTTCTCGACGACTAACAAGACATGCGGATCCCGGCGCCTGCGTTGACGCGACTCGCGACGCGGTGACGGTCGACGCTGCTGGCTCCGGCGCGCTCGACAATCGCGCAGTCGGATCATGCGGTTGCCACCAGGAGCGCGCCGAAGCTCAAGATCAAACCCGTAAGCCCGAGTTGATAGGGCCGTTGACGGGCTTTCTGGAAGGCCCGTTGCCCGATGAGCAGGAACACGATGCCCGCTATCACCGGCAGGAGCAGCCACAGCCCTAGCGCCAAGTGCGGGCGCACCGTCGCCATGACGACGGAGAGCTGGATGATCGCCATCGAGCCGTAGGCAAACGCGATCTGCCGACGGATGGACACCTTGTCCTCGAAGGAAGCACCGACGATGACGGTCAGGATGCCGCCGCCGAGATTGCTCCAGCCGTGGACGATGCCGAGGACGAGCATCAGGGGGCGCGAATGCTTGCCGACGGTTCGCCTGAGCACAGGCTGCAGGCGACCGACTCGGGATATCGCGGTGACGAGCAGCACGACGCCGACGATCAGCCGGATCTGATGGGGCGTGCCCAAGGCGACGGCCACACCCGTCGCGACCAGCACGGCCGGAGCGGTGATCATCAGGAACTGCCGTCGTATCGGCTCGAGCGTCAAGCCCCCGCTTTTTGCCACCTGCAGTCCGCTCACGACAATCGAGCACGGCAACAGGTAGCCCAGCACTTGTTCGAAAGGCAGGCCGAGGAGCAGGAAGATCGGGGTGCCGAACAGCAGCAGCCCTACCCCGAACAACGACTGCACGACGGCCAGCACGATCACCACCGCGACCATGGCGATCATTTGATCAGTCGACATCGTCGCCCTCCGGCAGCGACTGGAGCGCAAT
>JAVRPX010000877.1:0-3351 GCA_032161985.1 Mycobacterium sp. | reverse complement strand
CTGCGTTCCGGAACTCCCACCATTTCACCGCGCCGTGCGCCGGGGTGCTCGCGCTGCCGGGGACCGTCGCACTGGCGACGAGGGATTCCTGCGGGGAGGCCTGGGTGCCGTTGTTCCGATACGCGAGTCGATACATGAAATGGCCCGAAAGGTTGTCGAGATAATCCGCGCCAACGGCCGGGGCCGGCTGCGGAACGCAATCGCGATTCTGCTGCGCCGTGGTGTTGTTCACGCAGGGCGGATTGCTAATGCCGGTCGTGCTAATAACGGCGGAAGTAAGAACGATCGTCGGCGTCGTCCCCCACGTTACTGCGACGCGGGTGGAATCGGTCCTGTTCGTGAATTGCGCGTTAGGCCCGAGGATAAACGCCGCTTCGCCCGCAGGCGGAGGCGTCAAGCTGTCGAGATCGGCCGGCAAAAATCCGTACTGAATGCCGGAACCATCGTGTGCGAGATCCGCCTGGAGCTTTCGCGCGGGGAGACCAGCGATCATTTTGGCGCGCTCAAAAACATAGACGCGGCCAGCGAGGAAAGAAGTGCCGGCGGCGTTGAAGACATGCGCACTCATGTAGTAGCCGTCCGGCCAGACGCCGGTGTGCGGATAGTCGACGAAGTTTGTGCCGTCCGTCAGGAAATCATAAAGGTAGTAATCGCCGGTCGCGTCCGATGTCGTCGAGACGGCGACGCATTGATGCGAGTAACTTCCGCTCGGCCCGCCGACCACGAACTGCGACAAGACCCAGCGCCCCGCCAGAATGTCGTAAGACACAACCGGGTCGCCGTCATTGTGCGACGCGCAAACCCCGCCGAGCGATTGGAAAAGAGTATTCCCCGCGGCCGGACCGTACTGCAATGCGCCCGTCGCTTTGTCGAAGACCGCGAAGCTCGAGTTGTTCCACTGCACGAACTGTGTCGCGCCCACGCGGCCGTTCACGTCCGGCGGATTACTTGAAGGAACAAATCCTCCGAGTCCGTTGCCGACGCCGTCGAAGCCGGTGCCCGTGGGAGATGGCGCCGAGAACTGCTGTCCCTCCGCCGTTTGCAGCGGACCTTCGGCGCCGCCGTTTTGGCCGGGCGGCGTGGGTCGAATCGGTTCCGGATGATCGTGCTTCGGGGCCTTGGAGGGATGGATCGGTTTCAGATGGCTCAGCTCGCCGCTACGGACGGCGGCGACCGGCCGTAAATCGTTTTGCGGACCGTTGTAAGGAGTCGCGGCCTGACTCTGCGCCGACGACTGGCTTTGTTCTGAGGGCGAATTGCTGAGAGGGGCGCCGCCACCACCGCGGCGAACGTCCTGCGCGGCCACTTTCCTGGAGGGCCTGTCGATTCTTGCGCCAAGGGCGAAGAGCGCAAACAGGAATCCCGCGACGCAAAGCAAGAGAGCGGCGACGGAGCGGACAGTGAAGAAAGCCGAACGGCTGGAGCATTTTCTTTTCATGAGGATTTTGTCTGAGGCGGAATCAGCCTTGCGAACATTCTTGTCGCGACGGGCTCTTCCCTGAGTGGGTTTGGATGGGGAGCGTTTATTCTTCCGCAAACTCCGCGTCAAAACTTTTTATCCCACATTACGTAAATATAATGTCGGACGTTCGCGGCGGGTCTAGTCGCCGAACGGAAACGCGCCGCTCTTGAAAACGATGTGAGGGCGGTCAACAAGCCCGCAATTCGGCTCCGTCCCCTGGTCATCGCGCAGGACAATGCCCGCGGAATTTGGTGGAGGTATGGGGATTCGAACCCCAGGCCTCGTCATTGCGAACGACGCGCTCTACCAACTGAGCTATACCCCCCGGAAAAGGCGAAGATTATCACGGGCAAGGAAATTTTCATCAAGCATTCTCGCGTGACTGAAAACGCAGATCCTCACCCGCGGATTCCCTTAACGCGATACTCCCAATCGAGCGATTTCATCTTTTTCCGCCTCGGTCTTCCTGCTCGGTAAGACTCCGATTGTTTCGGCCAGATCACGAGCCGTCTTACACCAAAGCTGACGTTGCTCCTTTGTCGGTCCGTTTCATCATCCCATACACAAAGAACACTTTTTCGCCGTATCATTGACGAATTTTCTTGGAGTTTTTTTCGACTGCCGTCCCATCGCATGAAGAAAGTCCACCCGTTTTGCCCCTGGCGCTGGTCTACTCCTGGCCAGGAAAGTCAGGATTGAACGTCTTCAACTACCAGGGAAAAGTATTGAGGTGGAGCGGCTATCGGTGCCGATGGGTCAGGGCCTGGGGCTCGCGTCCGTCTCGGAGGCCCGTGCCAACGCTTGCGTGTCGATATACTCCCGGATGTTCGTCAGTTTGCCATTTCGAACGGTAATGGCGAAGACCCAATGGTCCTCGAACGTATTATTTGTGGCAATGATTCTCCCCTTGGCGAAGCCGACGACCATCACCCGGTCGCCTTGCGCCACGAATTCGGGGGGCTCTGGGTAAGAAGTTTCCAACGTGTCGGAAGCCTTCTGAAGCAAATCCACCAATCCCGCATGCCCGCGGTGCGTGCCGGCCAGCGGCCAGTCCTCGCCCGGAATAATCCACTCAATGTCGTCGGCAGACAGCGCCAGCAGAGCCTGCTTATCGCCGCTGCTGAGTGCTGCAAAAAAATCCTTAACAATCTGGACGTTTTTTTCTGTGCTCATCTATCTCCTATGTTTTGTTTGTTAGGTTGAATTTGCGCTCTTCTTCCAAGTAACCGAAGTCGAGAAGCGACGCGCCGGGATCAGACCTGTGCCATGCCTCCATCGACCGCGAGATCTATCCCGGTGATGTAAGAACTTTCATCGGAAGCAAGGAACACGACGGCAGCAGCTACTTCCTCGGGCTTGCCTCTGCGGCCGAGCGGAACCTGCGAGGCGAACCCCGCTGCCGCCTGTTTTACCTGTTCAGCGGTGAGGCCCGCGTTCTCCAAAGCCGGAGTTTCGATTGGGCCAGGGCTCATCGCATTCACACGAATCTTGCGACCCTTCAGTTCCTCCGCCCAGCCGCGGGCGAAACAGCGCACCGCCGCCTTACTCCCAGCGTAGGCGGTAAACGCGGCATCTCCCCTCACATTCGCGACTGACGAAGTCAGGATGATCGAGCCGCCATCTTTGAGAAGGGGTAGGGCCTTTTGCACGGTGAAGAACGTTCCCTTCGCGTTTAAGTCGAAGGTCTTGTCAAAATGAGCCTCGGTCGCCGTTTCGAGCGGCGCGACTTCACCCCAGCCAGCGTTTGCAAAGAGGACGTCGATGTGACCGTGCTTCTCTTTCACAACGGCATAGAGCCGGTCCAAATCCTCCAAGCGCGATATGTCGCCAGCGACCGTCGTGACGTTTCTCCCGATCAAGGCTGCGGCCTCTTTCAGCTCTTTCTCTCG
>JAVRPX010000876.1:0-3159 GCA_032161985.1 Mycobacterium sp. | reverse complement strand
GTCGGAGCGGCGCTACTTCGGCCCGCGACCGGAGTCTGAGTACGGGAACGACATCGCGCTCTGGTGACGTGGAGAGGCCCTCCCCGGGGAGGTCAGTCGGCGGGGAGGGCCTCAGGAGGGTGGTCTGTCGGCTATTCGCCTGCGGGCATCTCGATGGCGAAGCCGTGATGGCGATGCCACCGGTGGCCGGGCATCACCACGACGGGCGGCCGGGCGATGGTGTTCGGGGTGGCCACGATGCCGGGGCGCGGTGTCGGTTCGTAGGAGTAGGTGCCTGCGTTGGCCATGCCCGCCAGGCCGAGTGCGGCGGCGCCGAGGATGCCTGCTGAGACGGCGGGCAGCGCGATGTAGCGGGCCAAGCGGCGGGTGGTGGTGGTCATCTCTGAATCCTCCTGCGGTGGTGTGGGTTTCGGTTCTCTTGCCGGATTCTCCGGCGTTGAGATAACTCTCTCGCATCGCGTCGGCGAAGTCTGTCGGGCGATCGGCGGTTGAATCGGTTGAATCCCGTGTCCCCCGATCGGTGGATAACTTCCGACATAAAGAAACCCTCCCCGGGGCCGCGGGGAGGGTTTCTGTCTGAGGGTGATCAGCGGGTGTAGCCCGGCTGCAGGTCGGTGAGGTGGTAGACGCCGTGGTGCCAGATGTGGCCGGGCAGCGCGAAGTAGCGGGCGAAGCGGCGGGTGTTGGTGTTGGAGTTCATCTGAGTTCCTTTGCCTGCATTGACTTTTGGTGTCTTGCGCCGGTGTGTTCCTGCGATGACTCAAGACTGCTGCAGCGAAGAGGCTTTGTATGTCGGGCGATCGGAGGTTGAGCAGGATGAACCGCCTGTCCCCCAATCGGAGGAACGCCGACGCGTCACACATTTGAGCGACCACACATGTGGGGGGCCGTTCATGACGGATCGTGGTGGGCTGCGTCGGGTCAGCGTCGTGGCCACGACTGTGCAAGGACAGCGAAATACTTCTGCGCCCAAAGACATTGCGCCAGCCGCTCCATTGGCACTCGACGGGGGATGCGAGCAATTCACTCGACTCCAAACCGCGATCGACAAAGTGATGAACTTGATCCGGCTGGGCGAATATCGCGCGAACCTCGAAGAAGGGGTGCTCTTTGACGCCGTTGTCGGTGACGTGCGCTGCTTGTTCATCGAACTGGAACCCGCCCGGATGGTGTCGCTGAGCCCGCGCGAACAACAAATAGCGCGAATGGTGGCGTGGGCCGCACCAATCAGGCGATCGCCAGCGCTTTGGAGATCAGCGTGTGGACGGTGTCCACACACCTACGGCGAATCTTTGCGAAGCTCGCTGTGTCGAGTCGTGCGGAAATGGTGTCGCACCTGTTGGCCGACCCTGATGTTGCCCGCGCGATCGAACGCGGGCACTAGTCGCTAACGGCGCTGGCACTGTTGATTTTTGGCGTACTACGCCTGTGTGATACGGATGTCGTCGGCGATGGCCTGCAGCGCGGCGAGGTGCTCATCGACCGTGCGTAGGGCCGCGCCCATCGTGTTCACCGACACGTGGGTGGCGCCGGCCGCGGTCCACTGGGCAAGATCGTCGGCGGCCTGCTGCCGGTCACCGTGCCAGGTCACCCGGCCTTCCATTCCGATCGTTGACGGGTCCCTGCCCGCCGCGATCGCTGACCGTTCCACGATTTCGCGCGCTTCATCGAGTTGTGGGCCCGGTGACATCATCGGGAACCATCCTTCGGCCAACCGGCCCGCGCGCTCGAGCGCCGGCCGCGATGCGGCACCGATCCATACCGGTATCGGCCGATTCACAGGAAGCGGCGCCAGGCCCGCGCCCGTCACCCGATGGTGCGTGCCGTCGAACGTCACCGCCTGCTCGGTCCACAACCGCCGCATCAGCTCGATCTGCTCTCCCAACCGCTTGCCGCGGTTGGTGAAGTTCTCACCGAGGGCCTCGTACTCGACGGCGTTCCAGCCGAGCCCGACTCCCAGGCGCAGACGGCCCTCGCTGAGCAGGTCGACCTCGGCCGCCTGTTTGGCGACCAGCACCGTCTGTCGTTGCGGGAGGATGATCACCCCGGTCACCAGCTCCAGCGTGGTGGTGACAGCCGCAAGGTAGCCGAACATCACCAACGGTTCGTGGAAGGTGGTGTGCACGTCGTAGGGACCAGACCAGCCGGCGTGGACTGCCGGGTCGGCGCCGACGACGTGGTCGTACGCCAGCAGGTGGGTGAAACCCAGCTCCTCGACGCGTTGCCCGTAGGCACGGACGGCTGATGCGTCACCACCGAGCTCCGTCTGGGGGAACACCACGCCGATTCGCATACTGTGCCCAACGTAGGAGGCCCTCCCCCAATTCCTGATGGGGAAGGGCCTTCGGTGGCAGTTATCAGCGGAGGTAGCCGGGCTGCAGGTCAGCGAGGTGCCACACACCGTGGTGCCAGATGCGGCCCGGCACAGCTTCGGGGGCCGGATGGGCCTTGACGTCCGGCGTCGCGACGATCGCGGGCGGTTTCACGTCGGTGTCGGTCGCGCTGGCCGTACCGGCCAGGCCGAGGGCGGCGCCGCCAGTGATTCCGGCCGCGACGATCGGCAGGGCGAAGTAGCGGGCGAAGCGGGTGCTGTTCATTTGAGTTCTCCTGTGTCCGTTGGTTTTTGGTGTCTTTCGCCGGTGTGTTCCGGTGATGACTCAAGACTGCTGGAGTGAGGCGGCTTTGTATGTCCGGCGATCGGACGGCGACACGGATGAATCACGTGTCCCCCAATCGGAGGAAGAACCGGGCTGTGCTGTGCGACGCTGGCTTCATGACCAGCGAAAAGGTGCGCGTGGTGGTGGGTGACGACCATCCGCTGTTTCGCGAGGGGGTCGTCCGTGCGCTCACATCGAGTGGGTCGATCGAGGTGGTGGCCGAGGCCGACGACGGGATAACGGCGCTCGAAGCCATCAGGACGCATTCGCCGCAGGTGGCGCTGCTGGACTACCGCATGCCGGGCATGGACGGCGCCGAGGTCGCGGCCGCTGTGCAACGCGACGAGCTGCCGACCCGAGTGCTACTGGTGTCGGCGCACGACGAGCCGGCGATCGTGTTCCGCGCACTGCAGGACGGGGCCGCCGGATTCCTCCCGAAGGAGTCGACAAGAAGCGAATTGATCAACGCGGTCCTGGACTGTGCGAAGGGCCGCGACATCGT
>JAVRPX010000875.1:0-2659 GCA_032161985.1 Mycobacterium sp. | reverse complement strand
CTTCCAGATCAGCCATCTTTTTCCTTCGAAGTGGACTTCCTCGAGCCTGCGCTTCCCCGATTGCGGCCACATTTTGTAGTGGTCGACTCGGGGATCATCGACATCGGAACGCCTGAGTCGTACGCATATGCGGATGCCCTGTTCGGCCGCTAGCAGGGTTGGGCGCCTTCTCAATCGCGACCACAGGTTGGTGTCTACGTTCGGCTGGCCCATTGCGATTTGGCCAGACCAGTCGGGCAGTTCTCATGTCCGCCGGTGGGCAGTTCCAGGTGTCCATTGACAGTCATGGGAGTCGTCGGGTACCGCTCCTTTCTCCGAAGTGGTCAACGGCTTGTGTCAACGGCGGCTGAAAATTGACCCCACGACGGTTGAAAATTGACCCCCTTGGTGTTCATTCTTCGGTGGTTGATCCCGGGACTCGCCCGAGGTCGCGGTCTTTGATGCGGTAGGAGTCGCCCTTGAGGGCGATTACTTCGGCGTGGTGGACGAGGCGATCGATCATGGCGGCGGCCACGACGTCGTCGCCGAACACCTCACCCCAACGCCCGAACGGTTTGTTCGAGGTGACGATCAAACTGGCCCGCTCATAGCGGGAGGACACCAGCTGGAAGAACAGGTTGGCGGCCTCGGGCTCGAACGGGATGTAGCCAACTTCGTCGACCACGATCAGCGGGTAGCGGCCCAGACGGACGAGTTCCTGTTGCAGCCGGCCGGTGTGGTGGGCCTCGGCCAGCCGGGCAACCCATTCTGAAGCGGTGGCGAACAGCACCCGGTGCCCGGCCTGGCACGCCCTGATCGCGATGCCGATAGCCAGGTGCGTCTTGCCGGTGCCTGGCGGGCCGAGGAAGACGACGTTGTCCTTGGCGACCACGAAATCCAGCGTCCCGAGGTGGGCGATAGTGTCGCGTTTGAGACCGCGGGCGTGGTCGAAGTCAAACTCCTCCAACGACTTTCGGGAGGGAAATCGGGCGGCGCGGATCCGGCCCTCACCGCCATGAGACTCCCGTGCGGAGACCTCGCGCTGCAGACAGGCCACCAGGAATTCCTCATGGGTCCAGGACTCGGCACGGGCCCGCTCGGCCAGCCGGGCCACCGCCTCGCGCATCGTGGGGGCCTTCAGGGCGCGGGTAAGGAACCCGATCTCAGCGCTCAGATCCCGGTCGCCCGACGCGGCGGTCCGAGTGGTCGAGGCAGTTTTGGTGGTCATGACACCAGCCCGCCTTCGCCGAGGTCGATACCCAAAGCGGCGTCGTAGTCGCTGAGGCGGCGCTGCTCGACCACCACCTGTTCTTCATGCTCACGCACCGGCCGCAGAGCACCGATTCGCTTGTGACGCAGCATATTCGCCGCTTCACGATGCTCAGGATCAGTGATGGTCTGATGCCATGCCCACACCCGTTCGTGATCAGCTACGGCCTTGCCGTCACAGAAGACTCGCACCCGGTCCAGATCGGCAGTGACTTCGATACGTCGCCCGATCACCCCCGGGTGCACCGAGTAGTCGTTGGAATCCAATCGGATGTAATGATCGCGGGCCAACCGGGTGGAGTTGCGCCACCCCACCTGCGGAGGAACCGGCGGCAGCGCCAGCATCGCCTGCAGGTCGGCACCGATCCGATCCGTCGGCGCACACCCCAACACCCGGCGCCGTCGAGCGTTGACCATCGCCAGCCACTTGCCGAACTGGTGGTTGAAATCCCCAGGACCGGTGAAGGTGCGACCCGGCAGAAATGACCGCTCAAAGTAGTCATGTGCGCGTTCGATGATGCCCTTATGTTCGGGTTCGGCCGGTCTGAGCACCACCACTTTGGTGCCCAGCACACCGCGGAACGCCTGGCAGTCCCCGGTCAGCTCGGTCCGACCAGAACGCCACCTCCCGATCGCGCCTTCACCGTCCCAGACCAGGGTGCGCGGCACCGCGCCAAGACTGCCGATCAGCTGCCACCAGCCGGCGAACAGATCCTCGGCACGCCGTGACGGCAGCAGCATCGCCGAGAGCCACCGTGAATAACCCAGCACCATCGTCAGCACCGGCAACTGCATCGGCGAGCGCGTCTGCCCGTACCCGACCGGGATCGTGGCCGGCGGAAACCACAAGTCGCACTGCGCAATATCGCCAGCATCATAAGTCGTGCGTCCCGCCGGATCCGGCGGCAGATAGGCCGGGCGCAACTCACGGACGCGTTCGTTGAACACCGTCATCCCACGAGTCCAACCGACCCGTTCGGCGATCACCGTGGCCGGCATCGTCGGCACCATTGTGAGTTGGACACGGATCGCGTCGTCGAACGCATCCACCGCCGACCCGGCCGGCTTGCGCTCATACTTCGGCGGCCCATCAGCGGCCAGCGCCGCCCGCACGGTATTCCGCGAGATTCCCAACGTCCTGGCGATCAACTTGATCGGTAACCCCTCCGCTCGATGCAGCCTGCGGATCTCAGCCCAGTCCTCCACTGACAACAACTCCCTTCTCCTCTCGGCTCGTAAGCCGAGACTCAGACGAAGGGGGTCAAAATTCGGGCGTCGACACGGGGTCAGTTTTCAGACGACGCCGACAAATCGCAGGCTAGCACCATGAACCGTTGCTGGAAATGACCATGACGCTCTTTGAGGTCGTGCCATCGCGGCGACACGCGCCACACATCGATCGGGCCGTCTG
>JAVRPX010000874.1:0-4436 GCA_032161985.1 Mycobacterium sp. | reverse complement strand
GGTTCCGCCGCGGCGCCGACGGCCGCTTCCTATGGCCGGGCTTCGGCGAGAACAGCCGCGTGCTCAAGTGGGCCATCGAGCGCATCGAGCACAAGGCCGACGGCAAGACCACGCCGATCGGCATCGTTCCGACCGCCGCGGACATGGACCTCGAGGGCCTCGATGTCGATGCCGCTGACGTCGACGAGGCGCTGGCCGTGAACGCCGCCGAGTGGCGCGCAGAGGTGCCGCTGATCGAGGAGTGGTTCGAGTTCGTCGGTGAGAAGCTACCGACCGGAATCAAGGACGAGTTCGACGCGCTGAAGCACCGCCTCGCCGAAGCCGACTAATCTCGGCACGAACAGCAAAATCGCCCGTTCGCCTAGAAATCGGGCGATTTTGCGTCTGGTCGTTCAGACTGACCATGTGATCGAGGTCCCAGAGACCCGGTACGCGAAGTCGGGGGACGTGAACATCGCCTACCAAGTTGTCGGCGATGGACCGTTCGACCTCGTTCACGTTCCACCGTTCGTCTCGAACCTCGAGCTGCAGTGGGAGGATCCCGCCGAGCGCAGATACTTCGAGCGTCTCGCGTCGTTCTCCCGTCTGATCATGTTCGACAAGCGTGGCACCGGGCTGTCCGATCGAGTTGCCGTGGCGACGCTCGAGGAACGAATGGATGATCTGCGCGCCGTGATGGACGCTGCCGGCTCGCAGCGAGCCGCCGTTTACGGTGGCTCGGAAGGCGGAGCCCTGTCGATCCTGTTCGCGACGACGTACCCCGATCGCGTGTCGGCACTCGTCCTGTATGGGGCCTATCCCCGCATGGCGTGGGCGCCGGACTACCTCGAAGGCATCCCCGAAGACGTTTGGGATGCGGGGCTGGCACACCTCGAGGAGCACTGGGGCCGAGGGCAAGAGGGAGGGTTGCCCCTCTGGGCCCTCACACCCGGCCGGGCCGATGATCCCGCCTGGCGCAGGACACACGGTCGATGGGAGCGCCTATCGGCAAGCCCGGGCGCCGCTGTCGCGCTCCAGCAGATGATCCGCGGGATGGACGTGCGCCACCTGTTGTCCGCAGTCCGCGTACCGACACTCGTCGTATATCGGACCGCTGACATGGGGCACGCCGCAGGAAGTCGGTATCTCGGTTCCCACATTCCCGGCGCCAAAGTCGTTGAACTGCCTGGCGATGAATACTTTCCGTACCTCGGGGACCAAGATGCGATCCTCGATGAGATTGAGGAGTTCCTCACCGGCGTTCGTCCCGCGCCTGTGCCGGATCGTGCACTGGCGACCGTGCTTTTCACCGACATCGTGTCGTCGACAGTGCGCGCCGCCGCACTCGGCGACGACGCGTGGACGCGGACGTTGGACCGCCATGATGCCTTGATCGCCCGCGAGGTCGAGCGTCATCGTGGTCGCAAAATCAATCCGACGGGCGACGGCATGCTCGCTACCTTCGACGGTCCGGCGCGTGGAGTGCGTTGCGCACAAGCGATCTGCAAGGCAGTACGTTCGCTGGGCGTCGAAGTGCGGGCGGGACTTCATACCGGTGAGATTGAGCTTCGCGGTGACGACATCGGTGGGATCGCCGTCCACATCGGGGCACGCGTGTCGGCGCTCGCCGGGCCGGGCGAGGTTCTCGTGTCGTCCACGGTCAAGGACCTGGTGGCCGGCTCAGGTATCACGTTCGCCGACCGTGGATCTCAAGTGCTCAAGGGTGTGCCCGACGAATGGCGAATATTCGCCGTCGAGAACTAACAATCACCCTCAGGTCAGAGGCGGGCGCGGACCCGGTCGATCTGCTCGAACGCGTACGCAACCCGTTCAGCGGTCGTCATATGCTCGCCTTTGCGGGCGAAGGATTCGTAGCGCTCATCGCCGAGCACCTCACGCAGATGGGCATTGGCGTCGTTCAGCTCAGGGATAGCAGCGGACGCATAGGAATTGGTAAATCCGCTTGTGATGGCGGCGGCTTCGTAATGTCCGAGTCGGTCGAACAACACCGCAAGGACAGCTAGCGAGGTCGGCAGCAGATACACGCTGCCCGAGTCGTAGTAGTACCGGATCGACAGGATCAAATGATCAAGCGCGTCGTTGGGCTCACCGTGGTTGGTTGCCAGTACTGACAGCACTCCGGCAAGGCTCGACTCGGTCATTCGGGACCCGCTATCCTGCGCGATGGTCAAGCCCCTGCGGAGAATTTCATATGCGTGGGCGGGATCTGCGTCGCGATAGGCGAAGCCGTACGCGAAAAGCGCATAAGCGGCCAGGTTCGGGCTTTCCGTCGCGTCCGCGGCGGCAATGAGCTCGTCTGCGGCCGCCAGTGCCTCCTCTTCGGGGCCAGTGAATTTCAGTGCTATCGCTAGGCATGCTTGGGCGTGAACATAAGTGGCCGGATGGCGGGACATTACGGTGCGGCACCAATCAACCCACCGCTCGGGCTCACCAATCACCAGGGAGCTGCCGCCTAGGGACGCTTCCGCCTCCGCATGGACTTCGTCGAAGCTACCGCTTGTGACAGCGGCTTGGCCTGCCGCGGCGTATCCGACGGCATCTTCGACCCGTCCGGACGTGTAACACAGCGCGGCCGCGGCGTAGAGCTGGGCTAGCTTTCGGTGCTGGATGGCGCGCGCGGGTTCGATGAGTTCCTCGGCCCACCGGAGGGGTTCGTGTTGTTCGCCCCAGAAACCGACGAATGCCGCATAGTGGGCGATGGCGGTGGCGGTGTCCAGATCGCCGTGGTCGGCGGCCCAGCGGAACGCGGCGCGCAGGTTCGCCATCTCGGCTGTCACCCACAGGTACGCTTCGCGCTGCCGTGGGCCGTCCCACAGCGTGAAGATGTCGGTTTCGCGGTCTGCGAAGTAGCGCGCGTGTCTGTTGCGGGTGTCATCGGCGTCGCCCATAGCCGCGAGTTGCTCCTGGGCGAACTCGCGGATGGTCTCCAGCATCGAGAATCGTGTCCGCTCGGATGTCCGGTTCGGAACCAGAAGTGACTTGCGCACAAGGGAGTCGAGCAGATCTAGCGTGGCGAACTCGTCGTCGGAGTGGGCTACTGCGCGGGCACCAGTAACGTCGAAGCCACCGGCGAACACGGAACACCTTGCTAGCAGACGCTTCTCGGCATCCTCCAGAAGGTCATAGGACCATTGCACGGCGTGGCGGAGGGTTTGATGGCGCTCCATACCGCGCCGCGATCCCACGAGCAATCGGAAGCGGTCATCGAGGTGATCGCGCACCTCGGTGACGGACATGGACAGCAGCCGGGATGCGGCCAACTCGATCGCCAACGGGATCCCATCGAGGCGCTGGCAGATCTCCAGCACAGCATTGTGTGGCGTCAGCGAGATGCCCCGCGCGATCGCTTGTGCGCGGTCGACGAACAGGGATGCGGCCGAAGAACCGAGCCCGCTATCTGTGTCCAGCGATGGCACTTGCCAGAGCTGTTCGTCTTCAACGCGGAGCCCTTCGCGGCTGGTGGCGATGATCCTCACCGTGTCCGACCGTGCCCGGATCGCCTCGATGATCTCGGCGGCGGCGTCGAGCACGTGCACGCAGTTGTCGAAGATCAGCAGCCGCGATCGCCCTTCCGATGCTGCCGCGACACTGTCGGCCACGCTCATGCCGGGTTGTTGGATGATGCCCAGTACCGACGCGACAGCATCGGGCACCGCGGCAGGATCTCCGACTGCGGCGAGTTCGAATACCCATATCCCGTCGCTGAAGTTGTCGGCCAGGCGCGTTCCAACCTCGAGCGCGAGCCGTGTTTTGCCGACCCCGCCAACACCGGTGAGCGTGACGAGATGGTGGGCCTTGAGTAGGTCCTCCAACTCGGCGAGCTCGGTCTCACGTCCGATGAAGGTGGTGTTTCGTGGCCGAAGATTTCCAGGTGCCGGATCCACCGTCTTCAATGGTGGGAAGTCGGTGCGCAGGCCCGCGGCCTGGACTTGGAAGATGTCGACGGTCTTGGCGATATCGCGTAACCGTCGCGCGCCCAGCGCAGTTAGCTCCACCCCGCTTATCAAAGCGGCGGTTGCGCCGTCGAGCAGAATCTGGCCGCCATGGCCGGCCGCCATCACCCGCGCCGTACGGTTGAGCACTGTGCCGAAATAGTCGCCGCCTCGCAGTTCGGCCTCGCCCGTGGCGATGCCCATGCGCACGGGCAACTCCAGCGCCCGCTGCGCTGTCACCGCGGCGTCGATAGCCGAACGGGGAGAGGCGAATACGGCGCACATCCCGTCGCCGGTGTAGTTGAAGACCGTTCCGTCGTGCGCACCCACCGCCTCGCGCAGGACTTGGTTATGAGTCTCGAGCGCCACCCGCATCGCGTCCGGGTCGGCCTCCCACCGGCGAGTCGAACCCTCGATGTCGGTAAACAAGAACGTGAGCACGCCCGACGACGCCGCGGTGCCGCCGCTCATCGAGACTCATCTCCGTGTAGAACCTCCGCACGC
>JAVRPX010000873.1:0-2907 GCA_032161985.1 Mycobacterium sp. | reverse complement strand
GCGGTCGATGATTACGTTGACGCGCTGCGAGGCGCGCCACCCAGTCCCGCCACTCCGTGGACCGTCGACATCGACGAGTTGACCGCGGCCAATCGGCAGGTGCGCGAGGAAGGTTTGCGGCTTACCGGCGACAATGCGGCAGCGCGGGTGCTCGTCGCCGAGGTCGCGACGATCACCAGGAGCCTGGCAGGTATCGCCGCTACTCGCGAGCCCACCGCGGCTGAATGAACACGCCGTCAGCTTCGACGGTGATGCCCTCATCGTCGGCGAGATGTCCTGCGGTGAAGGTCTTTACGCCGTCCCTGCGCGTAATCCTGGCTTCCGCGTGCAGTTGACCGAGCCGGGTAAGGCGCAGGTAGCGCAACGTGATGGTGCCGGTGAGCCGCGGCTTCTCCGGGCTGCTTGCCGCGGCGCCCAGGATGTGGTCGAGCACAAGCGCAGCGACTCCCCCATGCACGTGTCCTGGTGGACCTTCGTAGGCCGCGCCCAGGTGGAAGTCGGTGAACACCCCGCTATCGCTCTGCTCGACCACCACCGGTGGCGCGACGGGATTGCGTACCCCAATGACGACATTGCCCCAAGGCATTTGGTCGCCATCGGTGCTAAAGCGGATGCCGAACGAGCCGTCGACCTGCTCGCTGCGCAGTCGCGCCGTCGCCGCATCGATCTCGGCTTTGGCCGCGGCAACTGTCTCGGCGTCGACCTCCGTGCGGATGGTCGCGTCGATCAGCGCCCGCACTGACTCGGTGAGCGGCTCGTAGGTGGCACGCAGCCGGGCGACGTCGTCAGTACTCAGGTTCTCCAGGGTCCAGTCCAGCACATATGCACTAGAACACGTTCTAGCTGCGGTGTCGAATCACCGTGGCGTGGATTCGACCACCCGAGGTCGGCTGTCCAGCCCGGCGCCCAGCCACTCGCGCAGCGCCGTCATCCAGCCTTCGCGATCGGACGAGTTCCCCGCCCATGCGATGTAGCCATCGGGTCGGACCAGTACGGCCGGGCCTACATCGGATCGCTCGGCCTCGACGAGGCCGGAAGCGCTCATCGGTGCCGTTTCTCGTTCACGGATGAGCACGAAACCCGCTGAGCGCTGAAGGTGCGTCAACTTTCCTTGCCGGAGCGGGATTTCGGTGGCGCGGGTACCGACGAGCCGGTCCAACCCTCGCTCATGGGGGTATCGCAGTGCGGTGCCCGCGAAACTGCCCGCCACGGCGTCGCGCACACGTGGCACGCGAAGTATCCTCGGCGCGATCAGGTTTCGCAATCCGCGGGCGATCCGGGGACGAAGGGTGACGCCGCGTGCCATCAATCCAGATTGGACCAGCACTCGCTTGCCGATCGGATGGCGTTCACTCTGATAGGTGTCGAGGACGTGGTCGGCAGCGCCGCCGAGGACTGCGTCGAGCTTCCATGCGAGGTTGGCCGCATCCTGGATACCGGTATTCATGCCCTGCCCTCCCATCGGGGAGTGGACGTGCGCTGCGTCGCCTGCGAGAAAGACTCGGCCGTAACGGTATTGGGTGACCTGGCGCTCGTCACAGTGAAACCGCGACAACCAGCCGACGTCGCGGACCCCGAGATCACGTCCCATCGCCCTGGTCAGCACATCGATCACTTCGGCGGGGGCGACGGGTTCGGTGTCGGGCACCTGATGGTGTCGATCCCACACCATCGTCCGGTACCACGCGCCGTCATCATCGTTTCGCCCGTACGGCGCCAGAAATGCGAAACGTTCGCGGCTGATGCCGAGGGTGAGGACGCTGTCGGTGGGTCCGTCGGCCAGCTTGACGTCGGCCAGCACAATCGACGACAGGATGGTCTTTCCCGGGAAGTCCGCGCCGACCAGATCTCGTACGGTGCTGTGCGCGCCGTCGGCACCGATCACATAGTCCGCCTGCCACGTCGTGCGATGGCCTGGGTCTTCGTCGTCCTTCGGTCGCGCAGTCACGGATACACCATCGGAATCCTGTTCGAGTGCAACAACTTCGAAGCCGTGCCGGATTTCGGCGCCGTGTGAGGTGGCATAGCCTGCGAGTGCCCGGTCGACGTTGGTCTGTGGTGTGACCGCGACGAACTGGAATTCCGAATGCAGGTGTGTCAGATCGATTCGCGCACCCGCGAAGATGCAGACGCCGGGTGCGAGATGCGACTTGGCAATGACGTCATCGGCCAGATCGCGTGCGTCGAGAACTTCCAGTGTCCGGGCCATCGTGGCGAAGGCCCGGCTGGACGGGTTCACATCGGGCCAGCGTTCAAGGACGACGACTGAGCGGCCGCACCGGGCGAGGTCGCCGGCAGCGGTCAATCCGGTGGGTCCGGCACCGATGACAAGCACGTCCACGTGCTTTGAGGCAGTCATGATCAGCGCGCCGGGGTGGAGTCGGCCGGATTCGGATACCAACGGCGGATGTCATCCGGCGTCGAGGTGGGTGAGTAGTTGAAGACGAATCGGCAGTGAGGGTTGGCGTTGTGCGCCGCGTTGACGATCGCTTCGAACAGCAGCGTGTTGTTCGCGACGAGGCGCACACCGGCACCGATGAGCACGGCGTCGTAGCGCTTGTTGGCTAGCCAGGCGCGGGCCTTCTCGGCCCCGGCCTCCCCCGAGTTGATGAGGCAGTTGTCGACCTCGTATCCGGCTGCCCGCAGGCCGGCCACATTGTCGTTGTTCGCCTTGGCCAGTTGTTCTCTGGTCAGGCCTGTGAACTGGACGAAGTCCGACGATTCGACATCGATGACGTCGGGGTGGAGACCGATCTGGATTGCGGTGACAGTCATGACGCGCTCCTTGTCAGTTCAACGCTTGTTGAACTGACGTTAGAACCGTTCCGCGACGTTGTCAACAGTTGTTGAATACACTCAGGGCATGGCTTCGAGGACACGGGATGCGGCGGCGACGAAGGCCGCCAT
>JAVRPX010000872.1:0-3093 GCA_032161985.1 Mycobacterium sp. | reverse complement strand
GCCGCCGGGCTCTGCCACTCCGACGAGCACATCCTCAACGGCGACATGTCTGCCTCCAATGAGGTGATGGCGGCGGTCGGTCTGCCCTCGATGTTCCCGATGATCGGCGGCCACGAAGGCGCGGGAGTGGTTCTCGAAGTGGGCGAGGGCGTTACGGACTTCGCGCCGGGCGACCACGTCGTGATGTCGTTTGTCGCGGTTTGCGGACAGTGCAGGTGGTGCAACTCCGGGATGGAGTACATCTGCGATATGGGCGCGCAGGTGATGGTTCCCGGCATGCCGACCGACGGCACCTTCCGCCATCACACCGCCGATGGCCGCGACCTCGGCCACCTGTCCAAGGTTGGCGCATTCTCGAAACACACAGTGGTTTCTACTGATTCGATCATCAAGATCGATCCGCACCTGCCGCTGCTCCCAATGGCCCTGCTGTCATGCGGGGTTCCGACCGGCTATGGCTCGGCGGAGAACCGTGCGAACGTCAAGACGGGCGACACGGTCGTCGTCATCGGTGTCGGCGGCATCGGTACCGCTGCGGTCCAGGGCGCGCGGATCAACGGCGCCGCGCACATCATCGCGGTCGATCCCGTTGAGTTCAAACGGAAGTCGGCGTTGCAGTTCGGCGCGACCCATACCGCAGCCGACACCGACGAAGCAGCGAGTGTGTTGCGAGAGTTGACTCGCGGCGTGATGGCCGACAGCGTCGTCGTCTCTCCGTCGATCATCTCCGAACACGATGTACAGCCGGCGCTGAGCCTGACGCGCAAGGGCGGAACCTGCGTCCTGACGGGGATGTCGGCCAGCATGACGGGTTCGATCGCCATCAACCTGCAGGAGTTCACCCTGTGGAACAAGACCATCGCAGGCACGGTGTACGGGTCGTGCAACCCAAGGGTCGACGTCGCCCGGTTCGCTCGACTGTACGAGGCGGGCCTGCTGCAGCTCGACGAGATGATCACCAGGCGGTATGCGCTCGACGAGATCAACGAGGGCTACCGCGACCTGCTCAACGGTGAAATCATCCGCGGCGTCATCGATTTCGCGCTGTGATCTGACTGCTGGTCAGGCGAGCCATCCCCCTAAGCATCCACGGCGCCCGCCTGGCAACCACCTCCACGGCACGGTCCGACTGCCGCATCGCTGTCCGCGGACCCGGGGTGGGCGCTGATGCCAGTTCCGCTTCGGTCGATCCCGCACGCGGGCCAGAGCGATCGACCGCCAGGAGCTGCCACATGCCGGGTACGCCACGCAACTCAACGGTGCCGCGGCCCTCGAAACCCGTGCCCGATCCGACAACGAGATCCCGAACCGTGCTTGAGACGAGGATCTCGCCCGCGCCGGCCTGACCGAGAATCCGCGCGGCGATGTGCACGGCGATTCCCCCGATATCGGCCTCCAGCAATTCGCATTCACCCGTGTGGATGGCTTGGCGGATTTCGATGCCCAGCCTCTCGGCTTCATCGCGCAATGCCTCCGCGCAGCGGATCGCCTGCGTCGGGCCGTCGAACGTGGTGAGGTGGCCGTCGCCGGTGCTCTTCACCACCGTGCCGCCGAATCGTTCGACAAGGTCGGCCGTGATTTCGCCAAGACGGTGCAGGACGGCCCGCCAGCGCTCATCGCCGGCAGCGGCGGCGCGCTGCGTCGACTCGACCATGTCGGTGAACAAGACAGTGCGCAGGGCGCGATGCGACTGAGATGGCGCCGCGTGCCCGCCGGTGAGGAACTCCTCGATCCTGTTCAGGATCGCATCGGGGTCGGTGAACCAGGGCGCATGGTCGGTACCGTCCACCTCGAGCATCTGCGCGCCGGGAATGTGGTCGGCGAGGTACCGACCGCCCGCCTGCACCGGAATGCCGACGTCGTCACGGGCATGGATCACGAGGGTGGGCACGCTAATCGTCGGGAGGATCGACCGGACGTCGATCCGAAACATCGCTTCGAGTGTCGCGCGCGCCATCCCGGGGCTCGCGCTCATGCGTTCTAACGTGCCCAACTGGCGGGTTGACCGGACCGACGGAATTAGTGATTTGAGTGCGGCGCCGCTGCCCCACTCCGAGCGGACGGCGCGGGCCAGCGATTGGATGCGGGCGACCTGCTCCACTGTGGGCGTGTACTGCTCACCCAGCTCGGGCAGGATTCGCGCCCGAAGCTCGGCCGGATCGCCGGCGACTTCGTCCCAGCCGAACGGTCCCACATAGGCGAACGTGCTGGCCAGGATCAACGCGCGCGTCCGCTGCGGTCGGCTAGCCGCGAAGACGACCGCAGCCGGGCCGCCCTCGCTCAACGCCAGGATCGCGGCACTGGAAAACCCAACGGCGTCCATGACCGCCTCGATCTCAGCAGCACGATCATCGAGGTTGCGGACTCGCGGGACCGGGTCCGACAGCCCGATTCCGGCCTTGTCGAACAGCACGATGCGACAAAAGGTGGAGAGCTGATCGAAGAACGCCTTGAACTCGGGCTGGGTCCAGAACAGCTCGACGTGGCTGGCGAATGGCCCGGCGACGACCAGCTCGACCGGCCCGTCGCCGAATACTTGATACGCAAGGCTGAGATCGCCACAGGCTGCGTACGACGTTTCCCCCACGACATTGACCGTACGAGCTCAACTAAGCGCGTAGAAGCGCTTGGCGTTTTCTCCACCGATCTTCGCCCGCGTTTCCTCGCTGATGTCGGGGCGGGTGCGCAGATGCTTTGTGCTCTCCGGCCATTCGCCGTCCCAGTGCGGGTAGTCGCTGGCGAACATGATGAAGTCGTCGCCGAGCACGTCGACCACACCAGGCAGAATCGGCTCCTCTGGCTCGCACGTCGTCCAGATGTTTCCGGCTGCAAGGTATTCCTGCGGATCGCGTCGCCAGCCGTTCTCGATCCAGTCGCCGCGCTTCTCGAAGTGCTCGTGCAGGCGGTCGATGAAAAACGGTACCCAGCCAACGCCGGCTTCGAGGAACGCGACGCGCAAGTCGGGATGCCTGTCGAAAACACCGCCAGAGATCATCGCCGTCATCGCGGTCATCTGATCGAACGGGAAGCTGATGCAGTGCACCTGAATGTAATTCGTGAACCGGTCTACTCCGACCTTCGGAAGGTGCATGC
>JAVRPX010000871.1:0-3122 GCA_032161985.1 Mycobacterium sp. | reverse complement strand
TCAGGCTGTCGAGCAGCTCACCGGCGTCGGCCAGGATCACCGCGAGCACCGCGTACTTGGAGTCGAAGTAGAAGTAGAAGCCGGACCGGGCGACACCCGCGCGCTCGCTGATGGTGCTCACGGACAGATCGGCGAACGATCGCTCCTGGAGTAGCTCGCGCACCGCGGTGACGATGGCTTCGCGTTGGCGGTCGCCCCGGGTGCGGCGGACCTGCTGTGCTTCAGGTTGGGCCGTCATGGCAGTAGACCTTTTCATCGCGACTCGCGAGATCAAAACTTGACACGCGTCAAGTCACCATATCAGGATGGATGGTCAGGTGACATCCACCACAGCTCGTGATTTCCAGGGAGCGTCCAGATGCCGACCATCAGCACCAAGGATTACCTGCTCGACCAGGCGAAACGGCGGTTGAAGCCGACGCCGGTGACGATCCCCGGCATGAGCCTCGCCGAAAAGCGGCTGCGCAGGCACGAGTGGAAGCAGTTCCCGCTGGCTGAACCACCCGCGGGCAGCGGCCTCAAGCCGGCGATGGGTGACGCGGGGCTGCCGATCATCGGCCACATGATCGAGTTCTTCCGGATGGGCCCGGACTACGCCGTGGAGGTCTACCGCAAGTACGGTCCGATTCACTACAACTACTCGCCGGCGCTGTCCGCCGTGGCGGCGCTGGGACCCGATGCCACGCAGGCCGTCTTCTCCAACCGCAACAAGGAGTTCTCCCAGCGCGCATGGGATCCGGTCATCGGCCCGTTCTTCGATCGCGGCCTGATGCTGCTTGACTTCGACGAGCACATGTTCCACCGCCGGATCATGCAGGAGGCGTTCACCCGCACCCGGCTGTCGGGCTACGTCGAGCACATCAACTCGGTGGCCAGCCATGTGGTGGCCAACGATTGGGCGGAAAACGACCCGCGGTTCCTGTTCCATCCCGCCGCCAAGGAACTCACTCTCGATATCGCCTCGGTGGTGTTCATGGGCCATGAGCCCGGCACCGACCGCGAACTGGTGACCACCGTCAACCGAGCCTTCACCACGACCACACGCGCAGGCAACGCGATCGTGCGCAAGCCCGTACGACCGCTGACCTGGTGGCGCGGCATCCAGGCCCGCAAGACTCTCGAGGACTACTTCACCGCCAGGCTCATCGAGACGCGCGGCTCAGAAGGCACCGACATGCTCAGTGTGCTGCGCCAAGCCGAGGACGAGGACGGGCAGCGGTTCACCGACAGCGACATTGTGGCCCACATGATCTTCCTGATGATGGCCGCCCACGATACGTCGACGTCGACGATGACCACGATGGCCTATCACCTGGCGGCCAACCCGGAATGGCAGGACCGCTGCCGCGACGAGTCGGCCCGCATCGGTGACGGTCCGCTCGACATCGAGGCGCTCGAGAAGCTGGAAACGTATGACCTGGTGATCAACGAGGCCCTGCGCATGGTCACCCCGCTGCCGATGAATTTCCGGCGGGCAGTCCGTGACACCGACTTGCTCGGCTATTTCATCCCGGCGGGCACCGACGTGGTCACCTGGCCGTCCCTGAACCACCGCCTGGAAGAACTGTGGACGAATCCGGACAAGTTCGATCCGGATCGGTTCACCGAGCCCCGAAACGAGCACAAGAAGCACCGGTACGCGTTCGCGCCGTTCGGCGGCGGCGCGCACAAGTGCATCGGAATGGTGTTCGGTCAGCTCGAGATCAAGACCGTCATGCATCGGCTGCTGCGTAAGTATCGACTCGAGTTGGTCCGCCCCGGCTACAAGCCGCGCTACGACTACGGCGGCATGCCGGTCCCGCTTGACGGCATGCCGATCGTGCTGCGCCCCTTGCGCTGACGCGAATCTGCGCCGAAACAATATTCCCGGTCGTTACATCGCGAGAATTACGACCGGGAATGTTGTTTCGCGCTAACGCCTAAGCGGTCAGAAGCCGGTTCGCACAGGCGATCACCGCGCGCAGTGCGGACTGCGTCGGGTCGTCGGACCAGCCCATCGCCCACTGCGACCGAGCACCGTCGCAGCCGCGAACGAACGTCGCGGTGTGCGCGCCTGCCGGAAGCTGGTGAAACGCCGTCATCTCAACGGCGATGCCGCGGTCGTAGAGCATCGCGGTCAGGGCCGCGACGGGTCCGCACGCGGCGGCCGACGATGTGCCGATGCGATCGCCGACGGCAAGGGTGGCCTGGAAGTTGCGGGCCTGGGGACCCAGCCGGGTGGACGGGCGCTCGGCATCAGTGCACTGCCAATGCCCCAGCCGCAGTGGTCCAGAACTGGATGCATATTCGTCGTGAAAGGCCTCGAAGGACATCGCGTCGGCCGCCTCGCGCAGACCGCGCGGCATCGGGGCGTCGATAAGGGCCGCAAACGGCAGCGGCGCCGCGCTACTAGCGGATTGAAATGTCATGTGCCGGTCTTCTCGAATTAGAGGAAGTGACCGACGAAGCAACGACCCACAGCGAGGGGTCGGTCTGGATCAGACCCCGCTGCGGGTTGCTACTACGAGTCGCCTCGGCACGAACGCGATGCTAGTTGGTGTCGCGGAAGCGGTGCAAGCCAATTTCGGTGCGGGGTGTCACGATGTCTCGCGTGACCGCTCCGCTGATCTTCATCGACACGGAGACCACCGGCCTGCACAAGGCCCGCAGGCCGTGGGAGATCGCGCTGATCAAACGCGCTGACACCGGACAGACGCGACTGCTGCTGTGCGTGGACGTCCGCGACCTGGAGTTGGAGGACGCCGATCCCGAAGGGCTACGAATCAGCGGGTTTCACCGCCGACACCCACAAGCGCGGGACCGACCGCTGCTGATCCCCCGCGTCTATCGGGCAGGCGATGCTGCCGGGCTGGTCCACCAGTGGACCGCCGGAGCGACGATCGTCGGCGTGGTCACGCGCTTCGACACCGAATGCCTTGCCGACATGTTCGCTCGCCACGATATGAAACCCGCGTGGAACGACGACCTGGTCGACGTGGTCCCACTGGCGATTGCCGCGATTCGCGAGGCGGGCCGAGAGCCGGCGTCCGATGTCGCGAGCCTCTCGCGGCAGTGCGGCGTCAAACCGCCGACCGCAGCTCAGCGTCACACCGCTCTTGGGGACGCCCGCTGGGCGATGCGCT
>JAVRPX010000870.1:0-3278 GCA_032161985.1 Mycobacterium sp. | reverse complement strand
TGCCGAGCGGGCTGGCCTGCACGCCTGCCGACCACACCTTGACGGCGCACTCGATCCTGTATTCCTCGCCGTCTTTCTCCTTCACGGTCAAGCCCATGTAGTCGACGTCGGTCACCATCGTGTTCAGCTTGACCTCGACGCCCATCTTCTCCAGCCGGCGCTGCGCCTTCAGCCCGAGCTTGGGGCCCATCGGCGGCAGCACGGCGGGTGCGGCCTCGACGAGAATCACCCGCGCCTGAGCCGGGTCGATTGTGCGGAACGCCCCAGTCAGGGTCCGATCCGCGAGTTCGGCGATCTGCCCCACCACCTCGACGCCCGTCGGTCCGGCGCCCACCACGACAAAGGTCAGTCGGCGCTGACGTTCGTCCGGCGACGTCGTCACCTCGGCCGCCTCGAACGCGCCGAGGATCCGGCCCCGCAACTCAAGAGCGTCGTCGACGGTCTTCATACCGGGCGCAAAGGCCTCGAATTGATCGTTGCCGAAGTAAGACTGCTGCGCGCCTGCGGCCACGATCAGGCTGTCGAACGGCGTCACCCGCTCCCAGTCCATTAGCTTGGAGGTGACGGTCTTCTTCGTCAGATCGATCCCGACGACATCGCCGAGCAACACCTCCGCATTCTTCTGTTTGCGCAGGATCATTCGTGTTGCCGGCGCGATCTCACCGACCGACAGGATGCCGGTCGCCACCTGATAGAGCAGCGGCTGGAACAGATGATGAGTCGTCTTCGCGATGAGGGTGACATCGACGTCCGCCCGCTTGAGGTGCTGCGCGGCGAACAGTCCACCGAATCCCGAACCGATGATGACGACGTGGTGACGCCGGGGGGCAATGCTGGAGACGCTCACGTAGGGACCTTAACCGTCACCCAGCGGGTCGAGCATTGGGTTAATGCACACTTCACGCGGGTTTCGCGTGGCATAACCGACAATCGACACCGTCAGCCCCGATATTCCACGGTCACCGGTGCAAGTCGCCCGCGCCGACGCGCGGCGCGTTTGCACTAGCGGGTGGGTGTCGGAGTCGATGACCGGTACATCTGTTCGATCAGATCTTTGGCGATGAGCATGGCCGCGGCCCGACCATCCGCGGTGGGATTCAGGTTGACCCAGACCACGATCGTCATTTTGTTTTCGGGGTCGGTGCCGGCGAACGCATTGAAGCCCGGAACTTCACCGGTATGCCCATACAGCGCACCGTATTTCGCGATGGCCAGCCCGTACTGCGCATCGGGTTGCGCCGGATCCGTTGATTGCAGGCTGGCAATGCGTATGGCCTGCATGTCGGGATCGAGCAATTTCCCGTCGGCCAACGCCTCAACCCAGGTAGCCAGGTCCGCCGCAGTGGAGATGCCGGCGCCGCCCGCCCAGGCCCACGACGGGTTCAAGGATGTCTGATCATTGGGCTTCAGCGTGCCTGCCTTTGCTGCCGCCTGCATGTCAGGCGGTACCGCCGCTGGTGAGCCCATGGTCAGCACGTTGTTGCCGTACATATACCCCTGCGGATGCGGATCCGGGATGGCGTTCGAGGGGGTGGGCGGAAACAACGTGCCCTTGAGCCCGAGTGGGGTGAACAACCTGTCCTGGAACACCTGCGACAGCGGTTTGGCGTCAAGCTTCTCGGCGATCAGCCCGAGCAATACCGTGTTCGTGTTCGAATAGTGGTAGCCCGTTCCGGGTGGGAAGTAAGGCGGATGGCTATAGGCCAGCGCGAGCAATTCGTCGGGGTTCCACACTTTCTGCGGATCGCTGTCGCCGATCTCGTTCAGTTCGCGTGTTTCGGTGTAGTTATAAAGGCCACTGCGCATGTTCAGCAACTCGGCGATGGTGATGTGGTCACCGCCCGGAACATCGGGGCGGAACTTCGATACCGGGTCATCGAGGCTGAGCTTGCCCTCGTGGGCCTGCTGCAGGATCACGGTGCCGGTCCACGTCTTGGTGATCGATCCAATCCGGACGTGATCCGCCAACGACACCGGAACTCTGCCACCCACTGTGGTGGTGCCGTACGTCGTGCTGACCTCACCGGCGGGTGAGCGCACCAACGCGACCGCCCCGGGGACGAGCATCTCCCGGGCCATCGCGGTGACCCGTATCCGCAGCCACATCTGATTGATCGGCGTAAACCCAGCTGTCGAGCCGCCCGACGAGGATCGGCCCGGCGACGAACCCGCGCTGCATGCGCCGACAAGTAAGGCAACGCCAAGAATGGCGCCGACAGTCTGGATCCATAGCCATCCAGCCCGCACGCTTGAAGGCAGCGCAGAAGCGACCACTACCGACCTCCTCCGCGAGCCGTCTCCGGCGGCGCGTAACGCACGGTACAGGTCCCGTAATTCGGCCGGGTGCACCGACACGACGCGGAAGATGCCTACGCCCATGGCCTGAAACGCTGAATAAGCCCGCCACCGAATCATTCAGGATCGTCGGATAGCGGCGCTGCACTCCCTTGTGCCGACGGCATTTCGCTGCACCGATTCTGCTACAGCCTCCAGTTACGATGAGCGCACTTTTCAGATGCGATTGCTCGGTCCCAATCCCGGGGTGCCTGTGAAACTGCCCAAGACACTCGCTACCGTCGCGGGGCAACTTGGGTTGGCGCTCCTGAGCCTGCTGCTCGCTGTGCCCGCGGCGGCGGACCCGGCGACTTCCCCCGCCGGCCAGCCCACACAGTGGATCGTCGTCGGCGTGCCCGCCGCAAACGCGACAACAGGAACCCTCACAGCCTTCGAGCGGGTCGATCAGCAATGGAAGGTGGTCCTGGGACCGACGCCCGCCAAGGTCGGCGAGCTCGGCGTCGGTCCCCCCGCTGACGGTGTCCACCGCACTCCCGTTGGAACGTTCACGTTCGACCAAGCCTTCGGTCGCCAGCCCCATCCCGGCACCAAGATGCCTTACTTCGAGGCCACCGACCAAGACTGGTGGGACGAGGACGCCGGATCACCCACCTACAACACCCACGTTCGTGGATCCGGCAGTCCCTCGTCAATCGCAGAGAACCTGTACGACTCCGGCCCGGTCTACGACTACGCCGTCAACATCGCCGTAAACCCCCAACGGATCCCGGGACGGGTGGCCGGGATTTTCCTCCACGTGAGCGACGGCAATCCCACCTGGGGATGTGTGGCCATCGGCCGCAACGAAATGCGCGCTGTGCTGAACTGGCTCGACCCTTCCGCGTCCCCACAGATCACCATCGGTGTCGGTACCCCGTCGCTGGCCCCATCCGGGTCGTGATCCCCGATGCGCTCTTACCGCTGCCGACAGGCTTGCGGTACCG
>JAVRPX010000869.1:0-2991 GCA_032161985.1 Mycobacterium sp. | reverse complement strand
CGGGTCCTGGAGGCCAGCGATGAACCCGGCTCGTTGAATGCGATGTGCCCGTCGGTGCCGATCCCGAGGATCTGCAAATCGACGCCGCCCGCCTCGCGGATCGCGTATTCGTACGCCGCGCATGCGGCGGGGATGTCGGCGGCGAGGCCATCGAGGCCCTGGACCGCGCCGGGAGCGAAGTCGACCCGGGATACGAACGCGGTGTCAATGACGTTCCGGTACCGCTGCGGATGGTCGGCGGGCAGGCCGACGTATTCGTCAAGAGTGAAACCACGGACCTGCCGAAATGAGACCAGCCCGGCATCGCAGCGGGCCGCCAGTTCGTCGTAGATCGCCATCGGCGACGATCCGGTGGCCAGCCCCAGGACCGCGGCCGGTTCGCGATCGAGCAACGCGCCGATCGCGTCGGCCGCGACAACGCCAATCTCCTTGGCGTCCTGCAGGATGACGACTTCCATCTACTTGTTCGCAGTGAAAAGGCTTGCACCGGAATCAATGTCCGCACCCGACGTAACCGCTTCGGACAGAATCACGTTCTCAGGCACGCGTTCGTCCATGACCACAACGGGGACAATGGGATTCAGCCCTCTGGCCTCGACCGACGGGACGTCGTAGGTGATGACGACCCTGCCCGCGGTGACATCATCGCCCTGACTGACATGAGCCGTAAAGCCTTCGCCGTTGAGTGCGACGGTGTCCAAGCCCAGGTGGACAAGGACGCCCACGTTATCCGGGGTCATCACGATGTAGGCGTGTGGCATCAACTTCAAGAGCTTGCCGCTGACCGGAGCGATCGCGTCGATCACTCCGCGCGGTGGGTCGATCGCTGCGCCGTAGCCCACCATGCCCGCCGAAAACACGGGGTCCGGGACATCCCCGAGCAAAACCGCGCGCCCGGCGACGGGGGCGAGAACTGACCTCTGGGTCATTGTCGTGACTCCTTTGCTATTGCGCACCAACAATACGAGCGTCGCCGAAAGACGGTCTCAAGTTCACATGTTCTCGTCTAAGCTTCCGCACAGCTTCGGCGCAGGGCGGCGTTTTTGCGGCAGAGGAGGGTCCCGAACATGAGCGATACAGCGAAAACTACAGGGGCGCAACAAAAGTCGGGTATGCGCATTCCAGGGTTCGCACAGTTGCAGCGCCTGGGCAAGAGCCTCATGCTGCCGATTGCCGTGCTGCCCGCGGCGGGAATCCTGCTCCGCCTGGGTCAAGACGATCTGCTGGGCAGAATCAAGGCTCCAGTCATCGGGCCGTTCTTCCACGCGATGAGCGCTGCCGGTGACGCCATATTCAGCAACCTCCCACTGCTGTTCGCCGTGGGCGTCGCCATCGGATTCGCCAGGAAGGCGGACGGTTCGACGGCATTGGCCGCCGTCGTCGGCTACCTCGTGGTGCAAGCGGTGTTCAAGACCATGTCGCCGATCGTCCTCGCCGGCGAGGTCGACAAGGCAGGCGACCAAGCCCAGATCAACTACAGCGTGTTCGCGGGAATCGTGGTCGGTCTGCTCACTGCGTGGCTCTTCGACCGCTACCACACCATCCAATTGCCCACGTACCTCGGATTCTTCGGGGGCAGACGTTTCGTCCCGATCGTGGTGTCGGTCGCCTGCCTGTTCCTCGCGTTCGCCATGAGCTACTGCTACCCGCTCTTCGATGCGGGGCTGACGGGCCTCGGCAAGTTCATCGGCGGCTCGGGCGCCCTTGGCGCATTCGTTTATGGGTTCGCCAACCGCATGCTGATTCCGCTCGGCCTCCATCACATCCCGAACTCGTACGTCTGGTTCCTCTACGGCGACTATCAGACTCCTGACGGCCACGTGGTCACCGGTGAACTCACCCGATTCGCTGCCGGCGACCCCACGGCCGGCATCCTGACCTCAGGGTTCTACCCGATTCTGATGTTCGGGCTCCCTGCTGCCGCTCTGGCCATGATCCACGTGGCGAACAAGAAACAGCGGAAGGTCGCGGTGGGCATCCTGTCGGCAGCGGCGCTGACCGCGTTCCTGACAGGGATCACCGAGCCGCTCGAATTCTCATTCATGTTCGTGGCGTTCCCGCTGTACGTCATTCACGCGGTGCTCACGGGACTCTCGCTTGCCGTCGCCTACCTACTCGACATCCACCTGGGCTTCTCGTTCTCCGCGGGGCTGGCTGACCTCCTGCTATATGGCACGGCCCCGGCCGCGAAGAACATCCCCCTGCTCATTGGCATGGGCGTCGTGTTCTTCGTCGTCTACTACGTGCTGTTCCGGTTTGCGATCACGAAGTGGAATCTGAGAACTCCAGGACGTGAGCCGGAAACCGATTTCGAGGCGGAGGAAGAGGCGAACCTCGGTGACAGTGCCGATTCCGTCACTGCCGTTGCCGCGGCCGGATCGACTGTCGCGACCGAGACGAAGCCCGCGCCTGCTCGCGCCGACACCAAGGCCGAGCAAGTGATCGCAGCGTTCGGCGGCAGGGAGAACCTCGTCAACGTCGACGCCTGCATCACGCGCCTGCGCATGGAGGTCGCCGACAAGAGCAAGGTGGATCAGGCTCGCCTGAAGAGTCTCGGGGCCGCGGGTGTCATCGAGGTCGGCAACAGCGTCCAAGCCGTCTTCGGCACAGATGCCGAGGCCCTGAAGAACGGCATCATCGAGATCCTCTAGAGGTGTTGGAGGACCCGACACAGTTGCTCGGTCACGAAGAGTGGCCGGTTATGCCGGGCCATTTTCGCTGCTCAGCCACAGCGGCTGACGCGGCCGAAAATTGGAGTACCGACATACTCTAGGCGCTTCGGCCTCGAGGGCCGATTGTCAGGCCAGGACCCAACACATCCGGTTGGGGGTTGCCGCAAAGGGACTGACATGGTCGAAACAGTGGAACGGGCCGATGTTGTTGAGCTGCCGCTTGCGCCCAAGAATCCGCTGCCGTACCGGCGCCAGTTGGCGGCTCTCAGGGAATTTCATACCGGGACAGAGTTGCTGCGCGATGCCGGCGGACGAGTGA
>JAVRPX010000868.1:0-3129 GCA_032161985.1 Mycobacterium sp. | reverse complement strand
CCACTGACGGTGACCGCGAGGGCGAGGCCATCGCCTGGCATCTGCTCGAGACGCTCAAGCCGCGCATCCCGGTCAAGCGGATGGTGTTCCACGAGATCACCGAGCCGGCCATCCGGGCCGCCGCCGAGGACCCGCGCGACCTGGACAACGATCTTGTCGACGCGCAGGAGACCCGCCGCATCCTGGACCGGCTCTACGGCTACGAGGTCAGCCCGGTGCTGTGGAAGAAGGTCGCGCCGAAGCTGTCCGCGGGGCGGGTGCAGTCGGTCGCGACTCGCATCATCGTGTCGCGCGAGCGCGAGCGGATGGCGTTCCGCAGCGCCGGTTACTGGGACGTGACCGCCGAACTCGATGCCAGCGTCTCCAACGCGCAGGCGTCCCCGCCAACGTTCACGGCCAAGCTGAACTCGGTCGACGGGCGGCGGGTGGCCACCGGGCGCGATTTCGACTCGCTGGGAGAGGTCAAGAAGCCCGACGAGGTGCTGGTGCTCGACGAGGCCGCGGCGTCGACGCTGGCGACGGGCTTGCGCGGCGCACAGCTGGCGGTGTCGTCTGTCGAGCAGAAGCCCTACACCCGCAGGCCGTACGCGCCGTTCATGACGTCGACGCTGCAGCAGGAGGCCGGGCGCAAGCTTCGGTTCTCATCCGAGCGCACGATGAGCATCGCGCAGCGGCTGTACGAGAACGGCTACATCACTTATATGCGTACCGACTCCACGACGCTGTCGGAGTCGGCCATCAACGCCGCGCGCAACCAGGCCCGCCAGCTCTACGGCGAGGAGTACGTGCACCCGACGCCGCGGCAGTACACCCGCAAGGTCAAGAACGCGCAGGAAGCCCACGAGGCCATCCGGCCCGCGGGTGACGTGTTCCAGACGCCGGGTCAGCTGCACAGCCAGCTCGACACCGACGAGTTCCGCCTCTACGAGCTGATCTGGCAGCGCACGGTGGCCTCGCAGATGAACGATGCGCGGGGTACGACGCTTTCGCTGCGCATCTCCGGGACGTCTACCGACGGGCAGCAGGTCGTGTTCGGTGCGAGCGGCCGGACCATCACCTTCCCCGGCTTCCTGAAGGCCTACGTCGAGAGCCTCGATGACTTCTCCGGCGGTGAGGCCGACGACGCCGAGAGCAGACTGCCCCAGCTCGAGCAGGGCCAGCGCGTCGACGCCAAGGAGCTGACCGCCGACGGGCACACCACCTCGCCGCCGGCACGCTACACCGAGGCGTCGCTGATCAAGGCGCTGGAAGACCTTGGCATCGGCAGGCCGTCGACCTACTCATCGATCATCAAGACCATCCAGGACCGCGGATACGTCCACAAAAAGGGCAGTGCGCTGGTCCCGTCGTGGGTGGCGTTCGCAGTCACCGGCCTGCTGGAGCAGCACTTCGGTCGGCTGGTCGACTATGGCTTCACCGCGGCGATGGAAGACGAGCTCGACGAGATCGCCGCCGGCCACGAGCAACGCACCAACTGGTTGTCCAACTTCTACTTCGGTGGCGAGCACGGCGTGCCGGACTCGATCGCGCGATCGGGCGGACTGAAGAAGCTTGTCGGCGTGAACCTTGAGGGAATTGACGCTCGAGAAGTCAACTCCATCACGCTGTTTGACGACGAAGAGGGCCGGCCGATCTACGTACGGGTCGGCAAGAACGGTCCGTATCTGGAGCGCATGGTGGCTGATGCGGACGGCGAGGCTGGAGAGCTAAAGCCGCAACGGGCCAACCTCAACGATTCGCTCACGCCTGATGAGCTGACCCTGGAGCTCGCCGAAAAGCTGTTCTCCACACCACAAGAAGGCCGCTCGCTGGGTGTCGACCCGGTGACCGGACACGAGGTCCTCGCAAGGGATGGCCGTTACGGGCCGTACGTGACCGAGGTGCTGCCCGAGCCGGAAGAGCCCAGGGACGTGGGTTCAGCCGGGGCTTCCGCTAAAAAGGGCAAGAAGCCGACCGGTCCCAAACCGCGCACCGGCTCGTTGCTGCGGACGATGGATCTGGAGACGGTGACGCTGGAGGACGCGCTACGGCTGCTGTCGTTGCCCAGAGTCGTCGGCGTCGATCCGAACACCAGTGAGGAGATCACCGCGCAGAACGGCCGCTACGGCCCGTATCTCAAGCGCGGCACCGACTCTCGCTCGCTGGCGACCGAGGAGCAGATGTTCGACATCACGCTCGACGAGGCGCTGAAGATCTACTCGGAGCCGAAACGCCGTGCGGGGCAGCGTGCGTCGACGCCGCCGCTGCGGGAACTGGGCAACGACCCTGCGACGGAGAAGCCGATGGTGATCAAGGACGGCCGGTTTGGGCCGTACGTCACCGACGGTGAGACCAACGCCAGCCTGCGCAAGGGCGACGACGTGCTGTCGATCACCGACGAGCGCGCCGCCGAACTGCTCGCCGACCGCCGCGCGCGAGGCCCGGTCAAGCGGACGAAGAAGGTGGCCAAGAAGGCTCCGGCCAAGAAGAGGCCCGCGAAGAAGAGCTAGCCGACTTCGGTCGACGCGATGTGCATGTCCGGCCGTCAAGCTACCCGGAGACGTCACTGGCGACCTCGTCGACATCATCGATATCGTTGGGCGCCACCAGGTTCAGCGGGCGGGCCAGCTGGGTAGGCACGGTACGGCCGCGAAGTTCGACGATCTCGCCGACATCCCAGCAGAGCGCCTCGGCGTCCAGCGCGCCGCTGACCGCGATCGCCGATGCCAGTACGTGGCCCTGCTCCAGCTTGGCGAGCTCCGTGAGGCGCGCCGCCTCGTTGACCGGGTCGCCGATCACCGTATACTCGAAGCGGGCCTGCGCGCCGATGTGCCCGGCGATGGCGCGGCCTGCGGACACACCGATGCCGAAATCGGTTTCGCCCAAGACGTTTATCAGATCGTCGTGCAGCTCACGGGACGCGGCCAGAGCGGCACCGGAAGCGTCGGGATGCTCGATCGGCGCACCGAAGATAGCCAGGGCCGCGTCGCCCTGGAACTTGTTGACGAAGCCACCGTGCCGATTGACGGTGTCGACCACGACGCGGAAGAACTCGTTGAGCAGGCTGACGACCTCGGATGCGGGGATGGTCGCCGCGAGTTGCGTCGAACCCACGAGATCAACGAAAAGCACTGCGACGTCGCGCTCCTG
>JAVRPX010000867.1:0-3621 GCA_032161985.1 Mycobacterium sp. | reverse complement strand
CGGCGATCTCGACCATCGACAGCGAGTCGATGTCCAGGTCGTCGACGAACGACTTCTCCGGGGTGACCTCGGACGGCTCGATACCGGTGACCTCTTCGATGATCTCGGCGATACCGGCGATGATTTCGTCCTGCGTGGTTGCCACAGTGGCTCCTTCTAATTGGTGTTGATACTGCTCGGTGTTGGAACTGCGAATTGACGTTGGTTATGCGGTTATCAGCTGGTTGGGCGCGCGGCTAGATCGCTAGATCTCAGCCAGCCCGTCCAGGTCAGCGGGGGACTTGACGGCGTGCGTCGGAACCCCCCGAAGCTCTCGTTTGGCGATCCCGGCGAGCGTCCCGGCGGGCGGGAACTCGACGATCGCGGTCACATTGTTAGTACGCATCGTCTCGGTGCACAGATCCCACCGGACCGGCCGGGTCAGCTGCGAGACAAGCTTGGCCATGGCGTCCGCGGCCGAGGCCACCGGCTGCCCGTCGGCGTTCGACAGCAGCGTCGCGGTCGGCTCGCCCGTGGCGACGCTCTCGGCGGCGGCGGCATACGCGTCGGTGGCCGACGCCATGAAGTGGGTGTGGAAGGCGCCTGCGGTGGCCAGCTGGCGCACCCGGGCCTTGGCGGGCGGATCCTCGGCCAGCTTGTCGAGAGCGGTCAGTGCGCCTGCGGCCACGATCTGGCCTGCCGCATTGCGGTTCGCGGGAACCAGGTCGAGCGCCTCGAGGCGGGCGAGCACCTCGGCCTCGTCGCCGCCGAGCACCGCGGACATGCCGGTCGGCTCTAGCGCGCAGGCCTTGGCCATCTCCGCGCCGCGGGTGGCGGCCAGCTTGACGGCGTCGTCGGCGGAGATGACGCCGGCGATCGCGTACGCGGCGATCTCACCGACGGAGTGGCCGGCCACGGTGACGTCGTTACCGGCCAGCAGCCCGCGCTTCGCCAGCTCTTCGTGAGCCAGCAGCGTCGCGGCGACGACCAGCGGCTGGGTCACCGCGGTGTCAGTGATTTCCTCGGCCGTCGCGGTGGTGCCCAACCGGGCCAGGTCCAGGCCGCTGATCGTCGACCAGGCGTCGATGCGGTCGGCAGCGCCGGCCAGCTCGAGCCACGAGGCGAGCATGCCGGGAGTCTGGGAGCCCTGTCCGGGCGCGAGGAGTGCAAGCACTCTTTAAGAGAACACTGTGAAGACGGTTTTGCGCGGTGTAAGAGATTATGAACATAGTCTTATGTTTTTGTAGGTACCCCACAAAATAGCATGTGATGCGACTCCACCGAGACCTGGCCGCGACCTATTACCCCGCGCGATCCACTTCCTGAGCCGTAGGAGTGACCTCCGTCACCCGTCCGGCGGCGCTATTTGACGAGTTGAAATGCTGTGGCTGACGGCTGAGCCTGCCCAGCGTCGCAGCGACCCGCAGCACGTACGCGTCGCGCGGAAGCGTGGGATCGCGGCCTGTGAAATCGGTGATCCGTTTGAGCCGGTAGCGGACGGTATTTGGATGAACGAACAATTTGCGAGCACACGCCTCAATCGCGCCGCCAGAGTCCAAGTACGCGTCCAGCGTCTCTCCCAAAGCCGGGCCCGCGTCGGCCAGCGGCCGCATCACCTCCGTCTCCAGCGCCGCGATCGCCGTCGCATCCCCGAGTAGTGCACGCTCGGGCAGCAACTCGCGGGATGACACCGGCCGCGGCGCTCCGGTCCAGCCGGCCACAGCGTTCATCCCGGCGATCGCCTCGGTTGCGCTGCGGTGTGCGGCGCTCAATGTCGGAGCTATGGGGCCCACCACGACGGGTCCGTCCGCGAATACCCCGAGCAGCTCACTGAGGAAACGGTCCGTCGGCGAGAGCACACCCGACACGATGGCCACCAGCCAGGTGCCGTGCACATCGGACAACGCCGCGCGGCCGTTACGGCTGACGACGTCGTGGACGTCCTCGCTGGCCAGCTCGATGCGGTCCGGCTGCGGCAGGCCCACTACCACGGTGGCCGGGGAGGTGGCTTCCCAGTTCAGCGCGGCGGCCTGCGATTGCAGGTCGGGTCCCGTGTCACCCCGGACGACGGCGTCGACGAGGTTGGCTTCCATCCGGGTGTCCCATGCGCCGCGCGCCTCGGCCTGGTCGGCGTAGGCGGTGGCCGCGGCGAACGCCAAATCGCGGCTGTAGCGCAGGATTCCGGCGGTCATGGCGGTCAGCTGGTCCTCCGAGCGGGCCAGCTGCGGCACCACTTCCTCGAAGTACTCCATGGTGGTCCGCACCATCTCGACGGACTGCCGCAAAGCGATACGCCGCCTGAGGTCCTGCGGAACCACCTCGAAGGCCTGCGCGGTGTAGCTGACGTCGCTCTGCGGGTTACGCATCCACTCGACGAAGTTGACCACCGCGGTCTGGACCACCAGTTGAACGCTGGCCCGCTGCGACGCCTCGAGTTCGGCGAAGAACGGCAGCCGCTCCTCCATGGCGTGCACAGCCTGGGTGGCCAGTCGGCCCGAGTACTGCTTCAACCGCCGCAACACCGTGTCGGGGACGGTCTCCAGCACCTCGAGCGTCGTCTTCGGCGGGACGTACCGATTGTCGGGCATCCCTGAAAGCTACGCCGTCACGCTGTCAGTTTCCTCCAACGAGGGCGCTGTGCTCAGGCGCTGCCGGTGTCCTTATACGAGACACCGGCAGCCATCACATCGTCGATCTTGTACTTGCGGGCCGCCTCGACCGCGATCGACTGGTCGATGTTCGCGTCGCGGGCCAGGCCCTCGAGGACGGCGACGACGACCGACTCGGCGTCGGTATTGAAGTACCGCCGCGCGGCAGGGCGGGTGTCGGAGAACCCGAAGCCGTCGGTGCCCAGCGTGATGTAGGTGCCGGGCACCCATGGCCTGATCTGTTCGGACACGCCGCGCATCCAATCAGAAACCGCGACCACCGGACCGGCGGCACCGGCCAGCGCCGTCGTGACAAACGGCGTGCGCGCAGGGCGTTCGGGATGCCGCAGCCGGTCCTTCTCTATCTCCACACCGTCGCGGTTGAGCTCGCCCCAGCTCGTCACCGACCAGACGTCGGCGGCGACATCCCATTCCTCGGCGAGCAGGTCGGCCGCGCGCAGCGCTTCTGGCATGGCGACACCGGAGGCGAGGATCTGCGCGACGTGTGTGCGCTTCTCCGGCGCCGGTCGGTAGCGGTAGATGCCGCGCAGCAGCGCTTCGACGTCGATGCCCTCGGGTTCCGCCGGCTGCACGTACGGCTCGTTGTAGATCGTCACGTAGAAGTAGACGTTCTCCGGATTCTCGCCGTACATCCGGTGCAGACCGCTCTCAACGATGTAGGCGATCTCGTACGCGAACGCGGGGTCGTAGGACACCACGGCCGGGTTGGTGGCGGCCAGCAGCAGTGAGTGCCCGTCGGCGTGCTGCAGGCCTTCGCCGGTCAGCGTGGTGCGCCCTGCGGTGGCGCCGAGCAAGAAGCCGCGGGCCATCTGGTCGGCCGCGGCCCAGAGGCCGTCGCCGGTCCGTTGGAATCCGAACATCGAATAGAAGATGTAGACCGGGATCATCGGCTCGTTCTGGGTGGCGTAGGACGTCCCCACCGCGGTGAACGACGCCGTCGACCCCGCCTCGTTGATGCCCTCGTGCAGGATCT